>DATGHB010000359.1:0-3506 GCA_035308265.1 Roseiarcus sp. | reverse complement strand
ACCGAGCCGATGCCGTAGATGCACGAGACCGAGGCGACGATGACGACGTCGTCGCGCTCGAGCAGTGCACGCGTGGCGGAGTGGCGCATGCGGTCGATCTGCTCGTTGATGTCGGATTCCTTCTCGATATAGGTGTCCGTGCGCGGAACGTAGGCCTCCGGCTGGTAATAGTCGTAATAGGAGACGAAGTACTCGACCGCGTTGTCGGGGAAGAAGCTCCTGAACTCACCGTAGAGCTGCGCGGCCAGCGTCTTGTTGGGGGCGAGGATCAGCGCCGGGCGCTGCGTCGCCTCGATCACTTTCGCCATCGTGAAGGTTTTGCCCGAGCCGGTGACGCCGAGCAGCACCTGGTCGCGCTCATGTGAGCGCACGCCCTTGACCAGTTCCTCGATCGCCTGCGGCTGGTCGCCCTGCGGCTCGAATTCGGACACCACGCGGAAGCGCCGCCCGCCCTCCGACTTGTCCGGCCGCGGCGGACGGTGGGGAACCCATGGCGGGCGGTTGCGGATGTTGGGGTCGCCCTCTTCCAGCAGCGCCTTCAGCGAGTCGGCGGAAACGGCCGCGCCGTACAGGCCGCGCGGGTGGCTTTCGGGCGCGGGCGCCTCGAACTTCGGCTGCGGCGCTTCGCCGAAGCCGCGGTGGCGCTCCGCCAGCGCCGGATTGAGCAGCTCGGCGAGATGCTCGTCGAGCGGGTTGACGTCGGGCCGCGTCGCTTTGCCCTGCGAGGCGCGGGAGGATTTCCGGGAGGCGGGCATGGGGTTCAATATGGGGCGATTCTTCGGGCGGGGGAAGGCCCGGGCTCGAGCGGACGGGCCCGGGGAAGGGCCCCGTCCGGTTCTCTCGAAAGGGTCAGTCTAGACAAGAGCGCCGGCGGCGGCCCGGTGTTTGACCGGAACGGTGCGCTGGTCGCCCTCGGCGCCGATCGCCCGATGAGCCCAAACGAGTTGCTGGCGTCGCGCTGGCGGCGCCGCACCGCCTGATCGCGCCCGAAGCGGTTCGCGCGTTCCTTGCAGGCGGGGAGCCGACGTCAGAAGGCGCGGCGCCGCTCAGCGCCGGCGACAGCGCGGCGCGCGAGAGGCATGCGCTCGTCGCCGTCTTCTGCCCGAAATAGGCGCCGGCGACGCTCAGCCCAATCTCATCACTCCCGGCGCGAAAAAGTAGAAGAGGAGCCCGATCAGGATCAGATATGCCAACAAGATGAGCGTCCAGGCCATGTTGTGCCGGATGATCTGCCCCTCATCGCGCACAAACCGGCTGGTCGAAACGCCCACGCTCGCCGTCTGAGGCGCGATCGGCTTGCCGATCTCCGCCCCCACCGAATTCAGCGACGGCAGCAGCAGGGGCGGGAAGCCCAACAGCTTGCCCACCTCCGCCTGGAACGCGCCGAACATCGCGTTGGTCGATGTGTTGCTGCCCGACAGCGCGACGCCAATCCATCCGAGGATCGGCGCGACAACGATAAACCATGGTCCGATCTTGGAGAAGCCGTTGGCCAGCGAGGCCGCCATCCCCGAGTAGTTGAACACATAGGCCAGCCCGAAGATGAAGACGCCGACCAGCAGCGCGCCCCACATCTGATGGAACGTGCGGGAGAATATTTCCCGAAGCTGCGCGCCGGTGACCCGCAGCAACAGCGCGACAATAATCCATGACGCCAAGATGGCGCTGCCGCCGATGAAGGGAGCGAACGTGAACGTCGCGCTCACCACCTTGCCCGGCATAAGCGACGAGTGCGCCGCGACGGAGGACTTGAACAACGAGATACGCGGCAGGCTCGACCACGGCCCGGTCCACAGGACGACCACCACGATCAGGACGATGAACGGCAGCCAGGCGCGGAACACTTCCGCCGCCGACAGCAGCCGCCCTGTCCGCGCCGCGGCTGCGACTTCGGCCGAGACCGGCACGCCGCCATAGCCCAGGACCTGCTTCGGCTGCCACAGCTTCAAGAGGATAAGCAGGCAGACGAAGCAGACGATCGAGCCGGTGATATCAGGCAGATAAGGGCCGAGATACACCGCGACCGGAAACTGCCCGGCGATGTAGCCGAGCGAGCCCACGATCGCCAGCGGCCATCCTTCGCGGAACCCGGCGCTTCCGCTGACCAGGTAGATCAGCACCCAGGGCGGCAGCAGCGCCAGGATGGCGACGATGTGCCCGATGGAGGATGAAAGCTGAAGCAGCGGCAATCCAGTGACCGCGGCCAGCGCGATGATCGGCACGCCCAAAGCGCCGTAAGACACCGGCGCATTGTTGGCGATCGCGGCGACACGGATGGCGTCCAGATCGGGAATGCCGGCCGCGATCAGGATCGGCGCCACCACCGCCCACGGATAGCCGAATCCGACCAGGCCCTCGAGCAGAGCGCCGAACGCCCAGGCGAAAAGCAAAGTCTGCACCCGGACATCGGCGGTGCCCTGAGAGAGCAGCCAGGTGCGGAAGGTCTCGAACGTGCCGGTGATCACCAGCGTGTTGAACAGCACGACGCCCCAGAAGGTGATCCAGTTCACCGCCCAGATACCGGTCAGCGAGCCGAGCAAATACGCGCTCACCCCCAGATTGAGCGGCATTCTCCAAACCACGATACCGAGAAACAGGGTGACGATCGAGGCGATCAACGTCGCGAGCCACGCGGTCATGCGCAGCCCGGCCAAAAGGAACAGCAGCAAGGCGAATGGGATCAGCGCCACCAGCCAGACGACGAACTCGCTCGGGAACGGGTTGAGCACCTGGTCGAACATCGTTTCCCCTCCCCGCTCGTCTCGAGCTTCTACAGTCTCCGCCTGCTTCTTTGTGCGGCGGTAAGCGCCGCGCACTATAGACTTGCAGCTTCGCGCCTCAATCCGGGATCAACAATAAGCGGTGTAAAAGTCGGGCCAAAATAGGCCGCGCCCCGCCGTGGTCGGGCGCGCGCCCGCGGCGCGTGCCTCGAACCACGCAAAGGACGTCCGCTAGCCGTCCATATCCCACTTCTCCGCGCTGGCGCCGGCGAGCTCGCGCACCCGCTGTTCGTCGGCGCCGAATGCGCGCGCGTCGCCCTCGTAGACCATCCGCCCGTCGTCGAGCACATAGGCGCGATCGGCGACCTCGACCGCCGCGCGCACATTCTGCTCGACCAGCAGGACCGAGACGCCTTCGCGCCGCGCCGCGACGACGATCTTGAACACGTCCTCGACGATCAGCGGGGCCAGGCCCTGCGAGGGCTCGTCGAGCATGATGAGCTTTGGGTTCAGAACGAGGGCGCGCGCGATCGAGAGCATCTCCTGCTCGCCGCCGGAGAGTTGAGCGCCCTTGTTCCCCCGGCGCTCGGCGAGGCGCGGAAAGGCCTGATAGACCCGATCGACGGTCCAGGGGCCCGGCCGATTGACCGGGACCAACAGGTTCTCGTCTACGGTCAGGTTGGCGAAGATGCGCCGTCCCTCCGGCACGTAGCCGACGCCCGCCTCGGCGATCCGGTAAGGAGGAAATCCGGTCACCTCCTCGCCGAACAGCGTGACCTTGCCGGT
>DATGHB010000358.1:0-12838 GCA_035308265.1 Roseiarcus sp. | reverse complement strand
GTTGAAGGAAGCGAGCGCGCCCCCGATATCGCCGCGCCGGCTCATCGCCTCGATCTGCGACGCCAAAGCTGGTGGATCGTCGCCCGCGGTCTCCTTCAAATCGCGCACCCGCACGAGACTGTGTAGATGCGCGAGAAAGCGCTCGGCCACGCTGCCGGTCTCCTTCTGCGACGCCGCGGCCAGCACCTGCGGCGCAACCGCGCTGAACGAGGCGGCGAGCGCGGCGTCAGTCGGCGCCCCGCCGGACACGGATTGCAGCGGCGCCAGCGCCGCGGCGTCGACACCCAGATGCTCCAGGGCCGCGACGTCGGGACCCAGGGGCTGGCCGGCGCGGAGCCTCTCTTCCGCGGCTTCCGCAATGATCGCGATCGCGGCGGCATTGTCGGACGCGGCCGGCGTCTTCGGCGCGGCGAGCGCCGTCTCGATCTTGTCGACGCGGCCGGCGATCGCGGCGAGATCGGCGCTTGCCGCGTTGGCCTTCTGCGCGCCGGCCTCCAGCTTCGCGACCCGCGCCGTGAGGTCTGACGCCGCGCCGCGCTCCGTATCGAGGTCGGCTTGCAACGCCTTCTCTTGCGCCGCCAGACGCTCGCTCGCGTCTCTGGAAGCGCTGGCTTCGGTCTTCGCCGCCTCCAATGCCGCGACACGCTTCTCGAGATCCGCCGCGCCCGGAGCGCGCGCAGCCGCCTCGAGCGCGCCGATCCGCTTCTCGAGGCCGGCGACGGCGTCGCGGTTGCGGGTCAAGCCGGCGGCGAGCGCGGCGTTCTGGCGCTCGGCCTGCGCTTCGATCTCGTTCAGGCGATTCCCGATCTCCGGCGCGTCGGCCTTGGGGGCGAGGAGCGTATAGCCGAGCCCAAGGCCGAGCGCGGAAACGACAAGCCCGGCCAGCGCGCCGCCCAGGACACCGCGACCGCCGGAGCGCGGAGCGGCGCGGGCGGAACGCGGTTCATCTCTGTTTTCGGCCGAGGCCGGTTCCGGCGGCCGCTCGTTTTCGCTCGTTTCGCGCGCCGCGATTTCGCCTTCGATGACGCCTGGGTCAGGGCGCGCGTCGCGATTGACCGGGGCGCCCGCGGAAGCGGCCGGATCGCGCTTGGTTTCTTCATCGATCATCGGCTGGCGCTCTCGATTTTTCGCGGGCCCTATATACGGGACGACCCGAGGGAAGCAAACCCGCCGAGCGCTTCGCCCAACCTTCGAAAAAGCGCCGCTTCATCAGGCGTTTCGGCGATCGCCAAGCGAGTCGCGCCGATCGCCTCCAGTGGCGCCGCGACGTCGCGCGACAGGCAGACGTGCTTAAGCTTGAGAAAGGACGCTTCCGCCCCCGCCGCCGTCGCCAGAGCCGCCGCAAGGCTGGCCGACCGGCGTGAATAGTGGAGCGCCGCGACACAAGACGCGAGGGCCGCCGCTTCCCGCGGATTCCAGGCCTCGCGCGCCTCAGCCGCATAGGCCTCGATGGCTTCGAGCGCGAATGCGCCGCCCAGCGCCGCCTCGATCGCCCCTTTGCGGTCGCGCCCGGCAAGGTAGAGCACGCTGGCCCCGGGCCTGAGCGCGCCAGCGAGCGTCCTGATCAGCGCCTCGGCGTCCGGCGCGGGCGGGGCGGCGAGCCGCCAGCCGCGCGCTTGCGCCGCGCGCCCGGTGCGCGCGCCGACGACGTAGAGCGGCGACGACGCAGCGAGCGGCCCGTCGGAATGGAACGCCTTGTCGCTGGTCGCGACGACGGCGTCGTAGCGCCGTCGCCGCGGCGTGACGGGCCTCGTCCGGATCTCGATCACGGGCATTGAGGCGACGGAAAAGCCGAGCCGGCGCAGGCGCGCGGCGCTTGCGCTCGCGTCCTTGCGCTCGCGGAACAGCGCGACCCGGGGGCTCCGCTCATCCCGGGCCTGTCGAGGGATGGGAGTGGGTTGGGGTGAGGGTTCGGGCCCCTTCGCTGGCATGGGCCCCATTATGTGGCCATGCGGGAACCGGTCAAAGCCGCACCCCGCTTGCCGATCGCGTTAAGGCGATTTACCCCTCGCGGCGCTGGCCGGACCTGCCGGCCGCCGACAGGACCGATTGTTGGACAAAACCCTCGAAACGCCTGACCTCATCGCGGCGCGCGCCGCGGCCAAGCTCGATTTCAGAGACGACATCAATGGATTGCGCGCGCTCGCGGTCATCGGGGTCGTCCTCTTCCATGCCGATCGGGCCTGGCTTCCCGGCGGCTTTGTCGGCGTCGACATCTTCTTTGTCATCTCCGGCTTCCTGATCTCGCGAATCATTCTCAGCCAATGCGCCGCCGGACGTTTCTCGCTCGCGATGTTTTACGCGAGGCGGGCCAAACGCATTCTGCCCGCGCTTCTCTTGACCGTCAGTTTCGTCTGGATCGTCGGCTGGTTCATGGCGGCGCCGGCGGAATTTCGCGGCGTCGGCGGCGGCCTGCTCGGCAACTCGTACTTCACCGTCAATTTCTGGTTCATGCGGCTCGCCGGGGTCGGCGGCTATTTCGGCGCCGACGCAAAGACCGAGCCGCTCCTGCACCTATGGTCGCTCAGCATTGAGGAGCAATTCTATCTCGTCTGGTCGGTTCTTCTGCTGGCCTTGTTCAAGCTCGAGCGGCGGCTCGTCCTCATCGTCATCATAGGCGTGTTCTTGGCCTCGTTCGCATTCAGCGTCGCGCTCACCCCCGTCGATCCGATCGGTGCGTTCTACCTGCCCTGGACCCGCGCATGGGAACTCGCGCTTGGGGCCCTCATCGCCTGGCGCGAGGTCTTCTGGCTGGACGCGCTGCCCTATCCGTCGCGCAGGCTCGCCAATATCGGCGCTGGGCTTGGGATCGCCCTCATGCTCGGCGCCTTTCTGTTCCTGAACGAGGCGGCGCCCTTTCCCGGATGGCGGGCGGCGATTCCATGCCTGGGCTCGGCGCTGGTCATCATGAGCCCGCGTTCGCTTCCCGGCGAGATCGCGCTCAGCAACCGCGCAGCCGGCTTTTTCGGCGCAATCTCCTATCCGCTCTACTTATGGCACTGGCCTTTGTTCGCCTTCGCGCGCATCTGGCCTGGCGTGATCCCGACCGCGCCGGTTCTGTTCGCGCTTGCCGGGGTCGCCGTGATTCTCGCCGCGCTCACCTACCGGCTGATCGAGCAGCCGATTGGCGTTCCGTTTCGCCGACGCCCGTTCTTGACCGCGCTGATCCTCGCGGGCCTGCTCGCGCTGACTGGGCTCATTGGAAAGGCGACCTATGACGCCAAGGGCTTTCCGTCCCGCTTTCCCCCGCTCGTCGATCGCATTTTCGACTATACCGCCAACGGCGCGGACAACCAGCCGCTGACCCGCTGCTTCTATCAGCGCGACGAAACGCCCTATTCGCTCGACGAGGAGCGCAAACGCGCCGCGGCTTTCTTTGAAGGTCACAACTGCGAAACGGTCGCCGATCCGCGGAAACCCACGATCCTGATCGTCGGCGACTCGCACGCGGCGCATCTCTTTGCCGGATTGCAGGAGGTCTATGGCGCGAAAGCCAACCTGCTTGCGCTCGCCTCGGTCTTTTGCGTGCCCCTGGTCGAGAACGTCGCGATGGATGAAGGCGTGGCTGGCACCCCGCGCTGCCGCGCCATCAACGACTATGTGTTCGACGCCATCGCCAGGATTAAGCCGGACATCGTCATCGTCGGCGGCTACTATGCGCAATACGACCACGAGGCCAACTGGCGCTATCCCGGCTTTCTCGACGCGCTGGCCGCGGGCGCGCGCCGTCTGCATGCCTTGGGCGTGCGCTCGGTGATCGTCGCGGGCGAGGTTCCGGCCTTCAGCCCCGTCCTGCCGATCCTGGTCGGCCGCGACGTCCTCGAGCATGGGAAGGCGGCGGAGTTCTCCTGGGTCGGCGTCCGGCCCGATTCGCTCGAGACCGACCGGGCGCTCATGGCCAAGGATTGGGGCGATGGCGTCCGCTATGTTTCGCAGGCCGCGCAACTCTGCGGGCCGAAGGGCTGCCGGCGGCGGATCGGCGACAACCTGCCGGATGACCTTCTGGCCATCGACTATGGCCATTACAGCCTCAAGGGCTCCGTCTTCGCGGTGAGAACCATCCTGGCGCCTGTGATCGACGCGGAATTGGCGCGGCTTGAGAAGAAGTGACCCCGCCCCGCCCGAAACGGGCTTATCCCGCCGGAACCGACTGGACCTGGACCGGCGCGCGGATAACTGGCACGAGGCGCGTCACGCGGATCGGCGCCTTGACATCCCCATCCTCGCCATCGACCTCATAGTCCTGGAGATGCAGCGTGCAGAGACGGGCGCTGGGCCTGGGCTCGTGGGAGCACCAATCGTCAAAGGTGAGGAACTCGAGGTCGGGCACGCCGATCGCCTCTTTGACCCACAGGGCCGAGGCGACCTGCATCGCGTCGCTGAGCGACATCGTTCGCGGTTTCGCCTCCTGGCCGTCTCCGGGCATTCGCCATTTGGCGTCGCGAAGCCTGGCGACGCGCAGCATCGCGTTGGGGTCGGGGGTCACCAGGGTCGCCAGCGTCCGGACATAGCGCGTGAGCTCGAACAGGGTCGGAAATCGTCCGGGAACGAAGGTCGAGGGTCTCAGCTCCGACAAAAGCACGCTGCTGACCCAGACGCGGCGCTTGGCGACCGCCGCTTCCGTGAGGATCGTCTCGATGAGGTGTTCCGCCTCGCCCGAATCTCCATTCGCGTGGCGAAGCACGACGCTCGAATGGAGGAAATGCTTGTCGCTACTCGACGGTATCAAGACTGTTGTCCTCGTCCGTTAAGGGCATGAACCTGAGTGAGCCTCGAATGTCGATCGCGGCGTGAGCGTGGGCTCTTTCTTCGATCGTCAGCACTTCTATTCGCTCGGGAAGTTGACTGTCGCCAGTGTAAATTGCTCTTCCGGTGATGCAAACGTTTTTATTGCCGAATGGATTCAGGACGTCTTCGCCCTGCGACCGGTCGAAAACGCATTCGATGTGAGTCGTTCCCGCCGGAAGCATCAATTCGCCGGTCCATACCGCGCCGCGATAGTCGATTTCGTCCAGCCTTCCCTCGAACGACATGATCGCGCTGCCCAGAAACCAGTTGTCCGTCCGCGCCGCATCATCCTTGGCCCCGACCCGATCGACCTGGCGGCGAAAGAAATCATCGATCGGGAGTTCGGTGTCGTTGAATTGCGCGAGCACCTGAAAGGAAGGATCGAGCGCCTTGACGATGCGGATGAACGCCCTCGTCACCCTGGGATGGCGAACGACGGTCTGGTAGTCGCTGCGGTAAACGCCCTCGGCGCACCGGCGGAAGAACTCGATCGCGGACGGGGTCGTCTGCCCGAACGCTCTTCGCTTCTCCAGGATGCCGAACTCGTAAGGATCAACAGCCAGTTGAGAGATCAGGAACTCGCTCGACCGCGCCTTGGGCTGAAGCTCGCGATCGGTCACCATGAGCGCGGTCAGAAACGCGTCGAACGTCTTCTTGAACAGTTCGGCCGGAATGGGTCCGAAATCGTCGCCCCGGTCGTCGACCGGCCGGATCACGACCCGGACCTCGTTTGGCCCGATCAGGTTGCTCATCGGCTGTTGCTCCCGCCGCCAGTCCTTACCATGCCTTGAAAAGCGGCAATAGCGCGGCGGGCGCCAGGCAGGGCGATTGCCCTTAAGGCGCCAAGGCGCCGTCCAGGCGGGTTTTCTTAGCCTCCCGTTCACGCTATGGGCTTTTTCAGGATGCGCATTCTTGGAATCGAGACCACCTGCGACGAGACGGCGGCGGCGGTTGTGCGGCTGAAGCCCGACGGCGCCGGCGAAATTCTCGCCGACGAGGTGATGAGCCAGATCGCGGCGCACGCGCCGTTCGGCGGAGTGGTGCCCGAGATCGCGGCGCGCGCCCATGTCGAGGTCGTCGACCTCTTGATCGCCCGCGCGCTCAAGCGAGCTCAGGTCGCGGCCAGGGACCTCGACGGCGTGGCCGCCGCCGCCGGTCCCGGCCTCATCGGCGGGGTGCTGGTCGGACTGATGGCCGGCAAGGGCGTGGCGTTGGCGTGCGGCAAGCCTTTCATCGCCGTCAATCACCTCGAGGCGCACGCGCTGACCGCGCGCCTGACCGAAAGCGTCGCTTTCCCTTACCTCGTGCTTCTCGCCTCGGGCGGGCACACCCAGATCCTCGCGGTCAGGGGCGTCGGCGACTATGACCGGCTCGGCGCGACCAAGGACGACGCTATCGGCGAGGCGTTCGACAAGACCGCCAAACTGCTGGGGCTGCCCTTTCCCGGCGGCCCGGCGGTCGAAAAGGCGGCGGAAGGCGGTGATCCGGATCGGTTCGCGCTGCCGAGGCCTATGCTCGCCCGCCCGGAAGCCGATTTTTCGCTGTCCGGGCTCAAGACGGCGGTGCGGCTCGCCGCCGAATCCGTCGCCCCGTTGCGTCCGCGCGACGTCGCCGATCTCTGCGCCTCGTTCCAGGCGGCGGTGGTCGATGTGGTCGAGGACCGGATTCGGGTCGGCCTGAAGCTGTTCCGCCGGCGGATCGGCGCGGCGCCCAAGGCCATAGTGGTCGCCGGAGGCGTCGGCGCCAACCGGGCGCTCCGCGAGGCGCTGACCCGCTTTTGCGCCGAGGCCGGCCTCACGTTCGTCGCCCCGCCGCAGAAGCTCTGCACCGACAACGGCGCGATGATCGCCTGGGCGGGGGTCGAGCGGCTCCGGCTCGGGATGACCGACGGGCTCGACGCGCCGGGCCGCCCGCGTTGGCCGCTCGACCCCAAGTCCGAGCGGGCGCTCAACAATAAGGCCTGAAGCGCGCTCCCTTTGCCCCTGAGGCGCAAGTATGTTGACTTCGGTTGGCGCGCCGATTTTTATGCGGGTTAGGGCTGCTTTGGGCGGAGGATGCGAGGCGCGCGAGGACGGGCAGGGAGGGATATGATGAAACGGCTTATCGCTCTTGGCTCGGCGGCCTTCATCGCCTTGACCGGCCTTGCGCCGCGCGCGCACGCAGCCGTGGTCGACACCTTTTCATTTTCGAATGTCGGCGATTGGAGCCGGGTGGATACCGGTTTCGTTTCCGGCCAGTTCACCGGAACCGTCGAGCCGAACGGCTTCATCGAATTGGCTGACTTGAGCGCCTTTTCTGTCGAGGGCTTCCTTATCGGGCGCCCAGTGCTGCTCATTGACGACAAGGCCAAGTTGCAGTTCTTTTCCTACGACACGAAGGGCGGCGCGAGCTCGTTCGGATTCATTGTGGAGGATTCTCCTGTCGCGGCCTGCAGCGGCGCGCCGTCAGTCCTCGACCTCGAATGCAACCCCGGCGGTAACAATCCGGCCCAGACCGGCGCTGTCATCCTCGTGGACGGATTCGCCGACGCAACCACGCCCGACCAGACCAGCGTCACGCTCGCATCGAGCGTGAGCACCCCCGAGCCGTCGACCTGGGCGATGATGCTGACCGGCTTCGCCGGACTGGGCCTTCTCGGCGCCCGGCGCGCAAGGAAGGGACGGGCCCGCCGCTCGCCCGCGTGACTTGCCGAGACTGAATTCGTCCGAGGCCGCCGAGTTGACGGGTCAGTATCCCTGTGGCCTGGGGGTCGGCTCGCCCTGCGCGCCCTGGTGCGCCGCCTGGTCCTCCGCCCTTTCCTTGGCCTTTTCCTTGGCGAGATGGTGGCCGACGACGCAGCCGCCGATCGCGCCCATCACTCCGTGATGGCCGGCGTAGTGGCCGGCGACCCCGCCGACCACCGCGCCCTTGAGACAGCCCTTGGCGTTAGCCGGCCCAGGCGCGCTTGCCCATGCCAGCGCCAGAGCCAAGCACGGAGCGAGGAGTGCGTATTTCATAGTAGGTCCTTTTGTCCCGCGGGCCGGAGCCCGGATGACGAAGCCAGGCCGCGATTTGGTTTCGGCCTGGGCGATTGGCAAGGGGGGCAGCGGCGCATTTTGCTTCGCTAACCGACGCTCAAGCTGCGCGGAAACATTGCAATTCGCCGGGCTCACGCCTATAGAACGGTTTTCCTCTCAAGTTTGATCCGTTGACGCAGCGTTTCGGCGAAGACCGCGAGCGCGCGCGATATGATCATCAAGGAGCCTATCGTTCATGAGCGACGCCCCATTGATGCCGAAGGCGACCGCCGTCTGGCTGGTCGAGAACACCTCGCTCACCTTCGACCAGATCGCGGAGTTCTGCAAACTGCACCCGCTCGAAGTCAAAGGAATCGCCGACGGCGAGGTGGCGACGGGCATCAAGGGCTATGACCCGATCTCGACCGGCCAGCTCACCCGCGAGGAAATCGCCACCGCCGAGCAGGACCCCGACCATCGGCTTCATCTTTCGACCTCGAAGGTGCGCACGCCCGAGTTCAAGAAACCGCGCGGCGCGCGCTACACCCCGCTGTCGCGCCGGCACGACCGCCCGAACGCGGTCTTGTGGCTCTTGCGCAACCACCCCGAGCTCAAGGACGCGCAGATCATGCGGCTGGTCGGAACGACCAAGCACACGCTTTCCGCGATTCGCGAGCGCACCCACTGGAACTCAGCCAATCTTCAGCCGATGGACCCGGTGACGCTCGGCTTGTGCTCACAGATCGACCTCGACTTCGAAGTCAATCGCGCCGCCAAGGAACGCCCCAAGGTCGAGGAGGACCGCAGCCAGACGTTGGTGCCGGCGGAAATCACCACCGCGCCCCGCCCAGCGGCTCCCGCGGCAAGCCAGCTCGAAGTGTTCGGCGTTCCGACCGCGAAGCCCAAGCCGGCCGACGAGAAGATCGACGTCAATTCGGTGTTCGGCAAGCTCAAGGAGAAGGCGCCGCCCGAAGGCGAGTAGGGGCGGGGCTTTACGCCAACCGTCATCGCGAGGAGCGATAGGGCGTCGAAGGACGACGGGCTAAGGCGACGCGGCGATCCACGAGACGCGAAGCGCCTGACGACTCCTGGATTGCTTCGCTTCGCTCGCAATGACGGCGTCGGCTGTATTTGAGTTCGTCCCGTTCTGGGCGTGAGCGCCGACTTCCGCGACCTATTCCGCCGCCTTGGCGTGGACCGCCGGGTTGTTCGGATGCGTCGTCCAGTCCGCGAACGGGCGCCCGTAGTCGAGGCCGGTGCGCGGGTCGGCGCCCGAGGTCTTGTGCACGAGCGTGATGCAGTCCTCGACCGGACACACCAGCACGCACAGATTGCAGCCGACGCATTCGGCGTCGTTGACCACGAACTGGCGCTTGCCGTTGATGCGGGCGAAGATCGCCTGGTGGGACGTGTCCTCGCAGACGATGTGGCAGCGGCCGCACTGAATGCAGAGATCCTGGTTGATCTCGGCCTTCGCCACGTAATTCAGATTGAGATATTGCCAGTCGGTGATCGAGGGAATCGCGCGGCCACGGAAATCCTCGATTCGTCCATAGCCTTTGGCGTCCATGAAGTTGGAAAGCCCGGTGATCATCTCCTGCACGACCTTGAAGCCATAGGTCATCGCCGCGGTGCAGACCTGCACATTTCCAGCGCCCAGCGCGATGAATTCCGCGGCGTCGCGCCACGCAGTGATCCCGCCGATGGCCGAGATGGGCAGGCCCGCGCAGGCCGAATCGCGGGCGATCTCCGACACCATCGAGAGCGCGATCGGCTTGACTGCGGGTCCGCACATGCCCCCGTGCGTGCCCTTGCCGTCGATGACCACGTCCGGCGTCATGCGGTCGAGGTCGATGTTCATGATCGAATTGATGGTGTTGATGAGCGACACCGCGTCGGCGCCGCCCGCTTTCGCCGCGCGCGCCGGCTGGCGGATGTCGGCAATGTTGGGAGTCAGTTTCACGATTACGGGCATGCGGGTGTGCGCCTTGCACCATCGGGCGACCATCTCGACATATTCGGGCACTTGTCCCACCGCCGAGCCCATGCCGCGCTCGCTCATGCCGTGCGGGCAGCCGAAATTGAGCTCGACCCCGTCGCATTCGGTCTCCTCGACCCGCGCGAGAATGGCCTCCCACGACCGCTCGTCGCACGGGACCATCAGCGACACGATGAGCGCGCGATCCGGCCAGGCGCGCTTGACCTCCTTGATTTCGCGCAGGTTGATTTCGAGGTCGCGGTCGGTGATGAGCTCGATGTTATTCATCGCGATCAGGCGCCGGTCTCCTGCGTGGATCGCGCCGTAGCGGGCGCCCGATACGTTGACGATCGGCGGCCCCGCCTCGCCCAGCGTCTTCCACACCACGCCGCCCCAGCCGGCGCGGAAGGCGCGCTCGACATTGACCTTGCGGTCGGTCGGCGGGGCGGAGGCGAGCCAGAACGGATTGGGCGATTTGACGCCAAGGAAGTCGGTGCGGAGATCGGCCATGAGACCCTCGCTTCGTTAAGTCCGGCGCGCGCCGAGGGCGGCGGCGATCGAGCGCGCCGCCTGCTTGCCGTCCTCGACCGCGCTCACCGTCAGATCCTGGCCGCCGTAGACGCAGTCGCCGCCGGCCCAGACGCCCTTGAGGCTGGTGCGGCGCTGATCGTCGACGACGATGCGGCCATCCCTGACCTCGATTTGGGCGCCGCCGAGCGCGTCCGGCGTCCCGCGCTGTCCGATCGCGGTGAACAGAACATCGGCGTCGATGCGGAAAACCGAGCCGGGCGAGGCGGCGCCGCTCTCATCGGCGCTCTCGAACACGACGCCGCTCAGCGCGCCGTCATGGCCTTCTAGCTTCACCGGCCGCGCCCAATAGCGGATCAAAACTCCGTTCGTCTGCGCGAGCTCGCGCTCGTAAGGACTGGCCTTCATTTGCTCGGGGCCCCGCCGGTAGACCATGGTCACGGTCTCGGCGCCGAGTTTCTTCGACTGAACGGCGATGTCGATCGCCGTCATGCCGCCGCCGATCACCAGGACCCGCCGGCCGACCGGCAAGGTGGCAAGGTCCTTGGCCTGCCGGAGCGCGGCGATATAGTCGACCGCGTCGATCACATTCTCAAGCTCGGTCTCCAGCGGCAGCCCGAGCTTGTTGGTCGCGCCGAGGCCCGCGCTTAAGAAAACGGCGTCGTGGTCGCGTCTGAGATCGTCGAGCTTGACGTCGCGGCCCAAGGCCTGCCCGCGCCTGATTTCGATGCCGCCGATCGAGAGGATGAACTCGACTTCCCGCGCGGCGAAATCGTCGACCGTCTTGTAGGCGGCGATCCCATATTCGTTGAGGCCGCCTGCTTTCTCGCGCGCCTCGAAGATCGTGCTCTCGACCCCGGCGAGGGCGAGTTCATGCGCGCAAGCCAGCCCCGCGGGTCCCGCGCCGACGATCGCAACCCGTTTTCCCGCTGGTTGGCCGCGGCGGTAGGGCGATTTGCCGCGCTCAATCGCAGGCTCGGTCGCATAGCGCTGCAATTGGCCGATGATCACCGGCTTGCCCTCCGCCGCCTCGCGCACGCAGGCTTCCTCGCAGAGCGTTTCGGTCGGGCAGACGCGGGCGCACATGCCGCCCATGATGTTGGAATCGAAAATCGTTTTGGCTGCGCCGGTCCGGTTTCCGGCGGCGATCTGACGGATGAACAGCGGGATGTCGATTCCGGTCGGGCAGGCCTGCTGGCAGGGCGCGTCGAAGCAGAAATAGCAGCGCTCGGCCTCGACCCTCGCTTCGTGGAAGGTCAGCTGGGGATGCAAATCGGCGAAATTGGCATTGAGAGTCGCGCTATCCAAGCGGCCGGGGCGGATGTCGGATGCGCCCGGCGGGTTGGCGGCGATCGTCATGGGCAAAACCCCGGGGCCTTGGAGGGACGGGCCAAGTCCGTTCTTGACCGTTTGGTCAATCGTGCGCGCCGCGCGCGGCCTCTGTCAAGCCGGGCAATCCGCCTGCGCGGCCGGGCCGCAAGGCCGCCGTCGCGGCGACGGCGCGGCTTCATTGACCGTGAACAGACTGTCGCCAAACGTATCGGCCGCATAATCTTTGTGGGTAACGAGATATTCACGTCTGTATAAGTTTGCTGCGGTGCAACAATTCTGCTAGGATGGTCGTCGAGATGTAATTCGGAGGGGCGCAATGGCAGCCACCTGGAAGACCAAATGGGGCGTTCGCCGCGTTCGCCGCGACACCCCGACGATCGAGGAGGCCCTGATTGCGGCCGAAAGCCTCGCCAATGACCCGGGCCAGCGGGCCGAAATCGCCGCTTCCCTCATGGGCGTGCCGGTCGACGAAGTGAGAGTGCTTGCGGCCAAGCAGGCGGCGAAGACCCGCGGCCGGGCGAGCCTGGTTGCGGGGCGTACGCGCGCGGTCGTGGTCGAGTACAAGCGTCCTCGCATGGGCCGCGGACCGATCTCGTTCGCCAACAAGCGCTGAGAGGCGCGAGACCGCGCTTCGCGCCTCACAGATTGGCCAGGCTCGCCGCTGAGGGTCGGGTGGTGCGGTATTGGCTGCGCGCCGCCACGTCGGTCGAGAGGACGGCGACCGCGATCAGGGTCAAGGTCGTCATTTCGACGAAATCGACATTGAGGAAGGCGAGCGCCACCACGGCCGAGAAGGCCGCGGCCATATAGGGCGCGAGCCGCCCCGGCGCCCGCGCGAGGCTGCGGAACGCGAGCCACGCCCCGGCCGCCGCCAGCACCGCGCCGACCACGCCAAGCTCATACCAGACTGTGAAGGCGAGCGCCCGCGGCGTCTGGGCCGGCAGGATGCCGTCGTGGATTCCACGGCTGACGGTCGCGAATCCGCGGCCGGTGATGAGCCTGAGCTTGTCGTGGGTGAACACGTCCGCGGCCACGGCCAGCGACGGATAGGGCGCCGGCAGCGATGTGAGCCTCGTGTGGAAGATCCACGCCGAGACGGTGGGCGCAAGCGCCGGGATGACGGGCGACAACAGTATGAGAGCGCCTGCGCCCCAGGCCAATTCGCGCGCCGTCCGTTTGAGGTCGGAGATCGCGAACGACAACGCCAGATAGCCGG
>DATGHB010000357.1:0-5806 GCA_035308265.1 Roseiarcus sp. | reverse complement strand
CCCTATTGGGTGGCGCGCGCCGACCTCTGCGCGAAAATGGGCGAGATCGAGGAAGCGCGACGCGCCTATCATCTCGCGATCGGGCTGCAGACGGACTCGGGGGCGCGCGCGTTTCTCATCGAGCGGCTGGCGGCGCTGGCGTGACCGGAGGAACTCACGCCACGAGCCGCCAGAGACCCGGATAGGACTGAACGAAGCCGTTTGGCGCGATTTCGAGCAAGGCCTGATAGGCAACCGTCGGCGCCTCGTACCAATAGGACGCTTCGCCGCGCCGCTCGTAGCTCTGCGGGAGTTCGATCAGAGACGCGCTGTCCAGATCGAACCATGCGACCGGGACCTCGGCTCGTTGACCAAGCTTCAGCGCGACGCGCGACAATTGCAGCACGTTGGTCGCGGGCGTGAAGCCGTAGTCGAGATCGACCAGATGGTCGAGGCCTTCGATTGCGACGCCGTCCAGTCTCCAGCCGCGACTGTCGCGCCGGATCTCGCGCCGAATTGTTTTATCGCCAAGGAGCCCGCTTACGATCCCCCGCCTGGTCCGCCAGAGAGCGTCGGCCTCCACCTGGTAGGCGACCGCGGCCGACTCGCCGTCGCGCTCGAACGCGGCCGCGCCGTGGAGCAGCCAGCCGCCGTCGATAGCCCGCAACAGCGCGGCGTCGCGGCCGGGCCGGTCGAGCCGCATCCATGCCGCAAATTCGCTCACGTATTCAGCTTCCGGCGACTGGATAGGGCGCGCCTTCGAACTTTTCGCCATGGTAGCCTTTGACGCCGATCTCCCTGGCGAGCAGCCCGCGGATGTCGCCGGTCTCGCGCAAGCGCTCGACGATCGCCTTGAAATCCCATTTCGGCCGCCAGCCGAGCTCCCGGCGCGCAAGCGCATTGTCATAGACGCGGTCGATGCTCGCGAACATGCGCCAGCCGCGCCGCGCGTATTCGCCTTCCCATCCCGGCGCGCGTTCCCTCACGACCGCCGGCGCGTCGAGGCTGAGGCGGGCGCAATCCTCGGGCAGAAACGGCGTGGTCGCGCTGATGATGTATTTCCTAAAGCCGATTGCCGGCGCCCGCTCGGCGGCGATGAGATGCGCCTCGACCACGTCCTCGATCGCGACCCGGCGGTAGAGGTACTCGTTCGCCTTGGCGTTGTCGTCGGCGTACGCATCGCGCATCGCGGGGTTGTCGTCCTCCTCCGGGAAGAAGCGCGAGGTCCGGAGCACGATGACCGCCATGCCCTCGTTGCGATGAAACAACTGGCAGAGGTCCTCGGCCGCGGTCTTGGTCGCGCCGTAGATGTTCTTCGGAACCGGCGCGACACGCTCGTCGATCCAGGCCGCGGCCGCGCCCGGCGGAGGTTTCAGCGCGTCGCCGAAGGCGCTGGTGGTCGAGGTCATGACGAAAGCGCCAGCGTGAGCGCGCGCCGCTTCCTCGAGGAGGATCAGCGTACCGAGAATATTGGTCCTAACGAAGGCCTCGCGCGCATGCGTCGCGACATGGGGCTTGTGCAGCGTCGCTGCGTGCAGCACCGTGTCGACGCCCTTCATGATGCGCACGACGCAGGCGCGGTCGGCGATCGAGCCGACTGCGTCGGTGAACGGGCCGGGGATGATGTCGAGGCCGACGGCTGTCCGGCCCGATGCGCGCAATGTGCGCATCAGCGCTTCGCCCAGGTGTCCCGACGAGCCGGTGACGAGGACGGTCATTCCTGGTCCTTGGCCTGAATCCCACGCGCCCGAGTTCAGCGATTGGACGCATCAGCGCGGCGGCCGCGCAGTCAGGAAGCAGATTCCGCTTTTTGAACCCTTTGTCCAGGATGGCCGCGGCTGCGTCCCTTGGAGGACGAGCTCTCCACAATCGCCCGGCGGCCCGGCCGCGCCCGCGACCGGGCGCCGGCCTCTCAAAAGGCCTTGTTGATCGTGAGGCTCACCCGTTGGGTCTCGGCTCTCCAGGCGGAGTTGCCGACCAATGTTCCGACACTCGTCGAACTGAAATCGATGAACGGGCTCGCGAAGGTCGCGGTGTGGCCTGCCGTTAGGGCATAGGTGTAATTCAGGTCGACAAACCAGGTCGGGGTCAAGAAGTAGGTGACGCCGACAACCGCCGCGCCGCCAAGGACCCAACTCGAGCTCGAAAAGTCTTGCGGCGCCCCGGATTGGTCCACAATCGCGCCGCCGACGAGCGCAAAGCCGACCAGGCCGTTCAACCTGGTTCGGACCTGCGAAACGGTCGGCCCGCCTCCGGCGTAGACGAAGCCTTGACCGAAAGCGTGGCCGAGAAAGGGGACGAGGTCGATCTCCTGCAACAGACTCGTTTGGGCGGCGCGGACGTAGGCCGGCCCGCTGAAAGGCACGGGGGTTGGATTCGCTAAGGTCGTATATGTGCCGAATTGGGGGATGATGGAATTGTTGTTGGTCGAAGTCGCTGCCAGATAGTTGTACGAGAGTTTCGCTCCCCACAGCCAATCGCTCATCCCGAACCGTTGGAAGTAGCCGCCCTGGAATGACGGCGCGAACGCGAACCTGTCCTCCATGTGAATGTTCGTTGGCCCCTGAGCGCTTCCAGAAGCCAACAGCACGCCATCCGTGTAGACCTGCGAGGTTCCGATTGCATAGACATGCTGATGGCCGAAATTCGTCCAGTTGGCGCTCGCGCCAAGACCGAGAAAGAAGGCGCTGTTTGGCACACTGGTTCCGGTGGGCGTTACCGGACTGGGCAAGGCGGGCAGTGACAGATCCGCCGCGTTGGCGGACGCGCTCGAGAGCGCCAAGATTGTCGTGAGCGCAAGGAATCGCTTGTTCATCTGGGGCCCCTCGCCCGCCAGTTTGTCATCAGCGTCTGCAGAAATCTCGGCCAGATTTGTGGATGCCGGTGGATGCCCGTTCCTCGGGAGTCGGGCGTCAAGCCCCGTGTGCGGCGTTGACCCCGGCGAAGCCGCGCTGTTTATCGGCGGGCCGGTCGAGGCCCAGCGCCGCTCGCGTGGCTTGGAAGAATTCGCCGGCGCCCAAGATTGCAGAGGCGCGCCAAGGAGGACCGATGATCAAAGTTTGGGGGCGGAAGACCTCGTCCAACGTCCAGGTTGTGATGTGGGCCATCGGCGAACTGGGACTGCCTTATGAGCGCACCGACCTCGGCCACCGGTATGGGGGTGTGGACACGCCCGAATTTCTGGCGATGAACCCGAACGGAACGATCCCCGTCCTACGCGACGGCGATGGCGAGCCTCTGTGGGAATCGGCCGCGATTCTGCGCTATCTCGCCAATCGATACGGGCGCGCGCCCTATTGGCCGGACGATCTCGCGGCCCGGACCCACATCGACAAATGGGCGGAATGGTCCAAGATCAATTTCGCGCTCAATTTCTCCGGGCCGATTTTCTGGCAAATGGTCCGCACGCCTCCGGGACGCCGAGACGTGAGCGCGCTCAAGCAGGCGATCGGGGTTCTGGACCGCTATCTCGATATTGCCGAGAAACAGCTGGCGAGCGCGCCGTATCTCAGCGGGGATGCCTTCACTCTCGCCGACGTTCAGTTCGGCCACCTGCTCTATCGCTACTTCGATCTGGAGATCGAGCGACGGGAGCGCGCCCGCCTCCGAGCCTACTACGAGCAGCTTGTCGCGCGCCCCGCCTATCGGGAACATGTGATGGTCCCTTATGACGAGCTCCGGGTCGGCGCCGCATGACGGCTTGGGCCTCATCAAACGGGGCGGCGCCTAAGCGATCCCAGGCCTCGGGAGTCTTTGGCGGCAGACGGGTTGAAGCATCGCGGCCCAGAGCCCTCCGCCCGCCTTTGAGCGGAGGGCGGATCGGCTCGTCACAGCTGCACGAAGCCGATCTTGCCGTCCGCGCCCTTCTTCCAGACGTACCAGACGTAATCGACGGTGGTGCGGTCGCCCTTCTTGTCGAAGGCGATGTCGCCGAGGACGGTGTGGAACGGTGTCCCGGAGTGCATGGCGGCGGCGACCTTCTTCGGATCGAGCGAGTTCGCCTTTTCCGCCGCCTGCTTGATGATCTGCACCGCCGCGTAGGAATAGAGGGTGTAGCCTTGCGGGTCGAACCCCTTGGCCTTGAACGACGCGACCGCGTCCTTCGCGTTCGGGTTGTTTCTGGGCTCCGGGCCAAAGGTCATCAGCGTTCCTTCGACGCCGGGGCCGCCGATCGCCGCGAACTCGCTGTCTGTGATGCCGTCGCCGGAGATCATCACCGTCTTCATGCCCTGGTCGCGCATCTGGCGGACGATCAGGCCGCCCTCGGTGTGCAGGCCGCCCCACATCAGATAGTCGGCGCCCGATTCCTTGATCTTGGAGACGATGGCGGAATAGTCCTTTTCTCCGGTGTTGACGCCTTCATACAGAACTTCCTTGACCCCAAACTTATGCATGTTGTCGACCGCCGCGTCCGCGAGTCCCTTGCCGTAGGTGGTCTTGTCATGCACGACCGCGATCTTCTTGCCCTTGAGTTTGTCGCGGGCGAGTTCGGCCCACACCAGGCCCTGCTGGTCGTCGCGGCCGCAGACGCGGAACGCGTCCCACAGCTTGCGGTCGGTGACCTTGGGATTGGTCGCCGAGGGGGTGATGAACAGCACGCCGTTCTCGGAATAGACGTCGGAAGCGGGAATCGTCACGCCCGAGTTGAAGTGGCCGACCACGAACTTGACCCCGTCGCCGACGAACTTGTTGGCGACCGACACGCCTTGTTTGGGATCGGAAACGTCGTCGCCGATCGAGACCTCGATCTTCTGCCCCAGAATGCCGCCGGCCTTGTTGATGTCCTCGGCCGCCTGCTGGACGCCCTGCACGAGCTGGGCGCCGAAGGCGGCGTTGGCGCCGGTCACCGGGCCCGCAACCCCCAGCTTGACCTGAGCCTGCGCAACGCCCGCGAACATAGCCATGAGCGCGACGGACATGGAGACAGCGATCGCCCGCATTTTAACCTCCCAAACGATTTGACGGGTTAGCTTGCGCAGGCTAGCCGCACCTGTATAACTTGTAAAGCTTCAAATGATGGTTATTCCCTCCACGTCTTCCCGCGCCGGTTCGCTGCCGCTGATCGCCGACGACCTGGCGCTCGATTTCGCCAACACCGAATCCGGGCGCGGCTTTCCCTCGCACCAGAATCACCTGCGCGAAGCCGCGAATGTCGTGGATTGGCTGAGGCACGCCGAGGCGATGCCCCCCGGGGAGGCGGACTGGCTCGGCGAACAGGTGTCCGAGCGCGCGGATCTCGCTTCGGATCTCCTGGCGCGGGCGGTCGAGCTTCGCGCGGCCATTCATGACGCGGGCGCTGCGCTGGGACACGGCGCGGACCCGCCTCAGGACGCACTGATGAGTCTTTCGGCTCTTCATGCGCGATTCGTCGCCACGGCCGAGCTTGCGCCTGGGCCTTCCTCGTGCCGCTGGCGCTGGAGCGTCCGCGCCGCGCCGGTCGAAGCGGCGCTCGGTCCGATCGCGCTCGCGGCGGTCCGGCTGTTCACGCAAGGCGATTTTGAGCGGATCAGGGAATGCGGCGGCCACGCCTGCGGCTGGCTGTTCTATGATCGGAGCAAGAACAACCGCCGTCGATGGTGCGAAATGGAGGTTTGCGGCAATCGCGAGAAGCAACGGCGGCTCGCGGCGCGGAGGCGCGGGGCTTGAGCCGCCGCCTGCTCATTCTCGTCGCTGCGCTTGTCCTCGCCGGCTGCTCGCCGGCGCTGGAGACGGACCAGGCCAGGCTTTGCTGCATGGCGCTGCCGGCGCTGATGGCGCCGGACGCGCGGATCGTCGTTCTCGCGCAAAGACCGGACGCCGACGGGCGCGGCTTGAGCGTCGCGTTCAC
>DATGHB010000356.1:0-3458 GCA_035308265.1 Roseiarcus sp. | reverse complement strand
GGCCTTTTCGAGTTCCCGCGTCGTCCCGATGCGCTGCCCGTTCACCGCCACGACCACGTCGCCCTTCTGTACGCCGACCTGGGCGGCGGCGGAGCCATCGGCGACCGCGGCGACGACCACGCCCTGGTTCGCGCCCTCAAGCGACAGTTCCTCCTTGACCGCCGGCGACAGGTTCATGACCTCCGCGCCTGCAAAGGGCGACCTGCCGTGTATGGTGAGCGCATCGCTCGGCGGAATTTCCGGCGCGGATTCAAGCTTCAGCGGCAGATCGAGCGTCTTCCCGTCCCGCAGGACCTTGAGAGCAGCCATGCCCCCGAGCGGTTTGACCCCGAGCCGGAAGCCGACGCTCTCGGCGTCGTCGACCGGCTGGCCGTCGATGGCCGCGATGACGTCGCCGCGTTTGAGGCCCGCCCCCGCCGCGGGCCCTTGAGCCACGACATCGACCACCAGCGCGCCGGTCGGGCGTTTGAGCCCGAGATTGTCCGCGATGTCCTTCGAAACGTCCTGCAGCGTCGCGCCGAGCCACGGCCGCTTGACCGTCTTGCCGCCATGCAGGGCGGCCTCGACCACCCCCTTGACCATATTGACGGGAATGGCGAACCCGAGCCCCATGCTGCCGCCCGACCGGGAATAGATCATCGAATTGATGCCGACCAGCTTGCCGTCGAGATCGGCGAGCGCCCCGCCCGAATTGCCGGGATTGATGGCCGCGTCGGTCTGGATGAAGAAGCCGTAGTCGCTCGCTCCGACCTGGGTGCGGGCGAGCGCGGACACAATGCCCTGGGTCACCGTCTGGCCGACGCCGAACGGATCGCCGACCGCGATCACGAAATCGCCGACCTCGAGCGCGTCGGAATCGCCCATCTCCATGAACGGAAAACCGCCGCCGCCCTTGATGCGCAGAACCGCGAGGTCGGTGCGCGGATCGCGCAGCACGATCTGCGCCTCGAACTCGCGCTTGTCGGACAGCGCGACCTTCACATCGGTCATGCCTTCGATCACGTGATAATTGGTGACGACAAGACCCGAGGGGTCCACGATCACGCCCGATCCGAGCGCTTTCGACACTCTGGACTCGTCGCCGCCGCCGCCGAAAAACCGGCGGAAGATCGGATCGTCGAACAGCGGATTGCGCGGCGCCGTCTCCACGCGCGACGCATAGACGTTGACGACCGCCGGGGCGACCTTCTTCACCACGGGGGCGAAGGAAAGATGGACCTGCGCCGGGCTTTGCGGCGCGACTCTCGGCGCCGTTTCGGCGAACGCGGCCCCCGATATGAGAAGGGCGAAAATGAGGCCTACGCGAATCAAATCGAACCTCCGACCTTTGCCCCGGCGGCTGATATAGGCGGCTCCAGCGCGCGCCGCAAAGCGCGAGGCGACGCGCTCAAACGTGCAGTCCGGCCTGCCCATCTGGCGAGGTGGGCGGTTCCCATGTCCGGGCCCATGTTAGGCGGCGAAGGAGTTTCCCATGTCAGACCCATCCGCCTCTTCCCCTCTCGCCGGCTTGTCCGCGGAGCTCGCCGGTCTTGTCCGCGGCGTCGCCCCGAGTCTCGTCTCCATCCAATCCGCCCGGGCGCGCTCGACCGGCTTTTCCTGGCGTCCCGGCCTCATCGTCGCGGCTGAGAACGCGCTTCCCGACGAGGCCGAAATCTCGATCGTCGCCGATGGCGGCGCCTCGAGCCCCGCTCGCATCGTCGGCCGCGATCCGTCGACCGACGTCGCTCTCCTCAGGATCGAGCGGACCGACTTGCCCAAGGCGCCCGAGGCGGCCGCGGCGCCCACGGCCGGGGCGCTGGCCATCGTCGCGGGCGCGCGCGAGGGCGCAGCGAGCGCGGCGCTCGGCGTCGTGTCGTTTGTCGGTCCCGAGTGGCGCAGCCTGCGCGGCGGCGTCATTGACGCGCGGATCGAGCTCGACGCGGCGCTTGCTCGCTCAAGCGAAGGCGGCCTCGCGCTCGACGCGTCAGGCAAGAGCCTGGGGATGGCCGTCTTTGGCCCGCGGCGGCGCACGCTCATCATTCCGATGACGACGATCGACCGAATCGCCGAACAGCTGGCGACAAAGGGCCGGATCGCACGCGGCTACCTTGGCCTTGGCCTGCAGCCGGTCCGGCTCGACGGCGGGGGGACGGGGGCGATGGCGGTCAGCGTCGACGCCAAGGGGCCGGGCGCGGCGGCGGAGGTCCGGCAGGGCGACATCATCGTCGCCTGGGACGGCGAGCCGATCCGCGGCGTCCACCGCCTCGTGCGCGCGCTCGGACCCGACAGCGTCGGCAGCGTCGTCAGGCTCACGCTCAGCCGGGCGGGCGAGCCGGTCGAGGCGACGCTAACGATCGGCGAACGGCCGGAGAGCCAATGACCGCCGAGCCGCCGGTCGTGGTCGTCGCGGTCGAGATCGGCGAGCCGGAGCTCGCCGATCGGCTGGCGGCGCTGCTGGCCGATGTTCCGGGCTTGAGGCTCGCTGCGCCCGGCGAGCCCGCCGACGCGGCCCTCGTCATCCCCGGCGAGCCCGAGTCGGGGCCGGATGTCGCATTGACTCCGCGCGAGCTCGACGTGCTGGCGCTGATCGCCGAGGGAGAGTCGAACAAGGCGATCGCCCGGCGCCTGGCGATTTCGGTCCATACGGTCAAGTTCCACATCGCCTCGCTGCTCGACAAACTCGACGCGCAGGGGCGGGCGGAAGCGGTGGCGCAAGGGGCGAGGCTCAGAGCAATCCGGCTTTAGGCGCGCGCCCGCGCCCCGCGCCGGTCAGCTCTCGGCGGCGGCCTGGACGGGGCCGGAATCCTTGCCCTTGGCCTCGACGTCGCGATCGACGAACTCGATCACCGCCATGGCGGCGTTGTCGCCGGCGCGAAATCCCGCCTTCATGATCCGCGTATAGCCGCCGTTGCGGTCCTTGTAGCGGGGGCCGATGACGTCGATCAGCTTCTTGACCAGGTCCGCGTCGCGCAGGCGGGAAATGGCGATCCGGCGCGCGTGCAAATCGCCGCGCTTGCCGAGCGTCACCAGCTTCTCGACGACCGGGCGAAGGTCCTTGGCCTTCGGCAGCGTGGTCGTGATCTGCTCGTGCTTGATGAGCGCCTGCGCCATGTTGGCGAACATCGCCTGGCGGTGCTCGGCGGTGCGATTGAAGCGCCGCTTGGCGTGTCCGTGATACATTTGGCTTATCTCCTTTTCCGGGTCTACGGCCGCCGCGCCACGGAACGGCCGCTCTCTTTATTCCCCTCTCCCCGGCTGCGGGCAGAGGGCTGGGGTGAGGGGCGAAGCCCGCGAAGGTCGGCCCCGCCCCTCATCCGGCCTTCGGCCACCTTCTCCCCGCAAGCGGGGCGAAGGGTTAGTAATGCTCCTCGAAACGCTTGGCGAGGTCCTCGATATTCTCCGGCGGCCAGCCCGTCACCTCCATGCCGAGGTGGAGGCCCATCTGCGCCAGCACTTCCTTGATCTCGTTGAGCGACTTG
>DATGHB010000355.1:0-2120 GCA_035308265.1 Roseiarcus sp. | reverse complement strand
GGCTGCGTCAATATAGGTGATCTTGGCCATTGAACAGAATTTTTCCCTGAGAAGCGGCGTTATCGCGCTGCGCCATGTGAATTCACTGGAGTTCCGTGGCGCGCCTACATAAACCAAGCGCGGCGGCAAGCAAGCGCGGGGGCGCCGAACGGCTCGGGATATAGCTCTTGTCTAAGGCCGCAATCTGGGTGTGACGGGCCCGAGGCCGGTTCGTGCGCCCGCCCGATCCGCCTCGAGACGGTCCGGCGACAAATGCCAGATGGCGTCCCAAGCCAAAAATCGGTAGTGGGCTAGTTTGCTAGCCCCGAATCCGTTCGATTTCGGCCAGCGCCTCGGCGACTGCCAAGACGAGCGCGTTGATCGCGCGCGCTTCCGTAGAACGCTGGTCGCCGGGCGTCGACGCCAATTCTTCGAATCGCCTCGCCGCGCTCGCGATACGGCCGGCGCCCACCGCGAGCGCCGAGCCCCGAAGCGTGTGAGCGATTTTTGCCTTCTCTTCCAACGACAAGCGCCCGGATTGGGACAGTTCCGCGGTCAACGCCCGAGCCTGCAGCCGGAAGAGCCCGAGCAGTTCGTCCTCGAGCTCGCGATCGCCAAGGCATTGGCGCGCCAGATGAACACGATCAAGTGGGGAGTTGGGCCCCGGCGAGTTCTCTGGCATGGCGTCTGATCCACAGTCGGTCGCCGGAAGGCGCCGCGCCCTAATCTGCTGAACACTCTGGAAAAACATGGTAACCGAAGCGTTAACGACGTTTGCAAGTCGCGCGCGCGGCGTGGTTTCCATCCGTGAGGCTCGGCGGTAGACTGCAACGTGGTTAATAAGAGGCGTTGGGTTCGGCGGCGGCGGGCCGGCGGAAGCGCTTGGCGCGCCAGTCGATCATTTCCAAGATCGGCGCCGATGGAGTGAGGCGGACGCGATGGCAAAACAAAACTCGGCGACCGATCCGGTTTCAGCGGCGATGTCGGCGATCGAAAGCGCCTTGAATCTGACCGACGACGACGAGGTCGCCCTGGCCTCGGAGGACAACGTTCCGCCGCCCCAGCTCGCTCCGGCGAAGCCGACGACTACTCCTGTTCTCAAGCCGAGTCCGGTCGCCGGCGATGCGCCCGCCCTCCTTCGCGCCGGCTCGCCTCCGCCGGTCGTCCCCGAGGGCGAATCGAAGCCGGCGATTGCCACAACGGCGCCGGCGAACGACGATCGGGAGAACGTCGGCGCAATCCTGCAGGCGATGAATGCTCGTCCGTCGAGCCGATCGCCGTTCATACTCGCCCTGGTTGCCTCACTCCTGTGGACGGCCATCTGTGCGCTCTACGCCTACGTGTCGCTCTGGCCTTTGGCCTCGAGGAGACCCACCGAGCTGCTGCTGCGACCCGAGACGCCGTTATTTTTGTTGGCGGCGCTCGGGCCAATCATTTTCATGTTCGCCTTCGCCGCGCTCTCCCGGCGGCTGCGCGAACTGCGCCAGTCGGCGCGCGCGATCTCCGAGGTCGCGGTGCGTCTGGCCGAACCCGAGACGATGGCGGGCGAGCATGTGGCGAACCTCTCCCAGGCGATCCGCCGCGAGCTTACCTCGATGGGGGACGGCGTCGAACGCGCGCTTGCGCGCGCCGCGGAGCTGGAGACCCGCGTGCGATCCGAGGTTTCAACGCTCGAGCGGTCCTATTCCGACAACGAGCGCAAGATCCGCCTGCTCATCGCCGAGATGGCCGATCAGCGCGAGTCGATCGTAACCGGCGGAACGCGAGTCCGCGACGCCATAGCGACGGCTCACGACAGCATCGCCAAGGACCTCGAGATCGCAGGCGGCAATCTGAGCGAGCGCCTTACTGACGCCGGCCAAAGGCTAACCGGATCTCTCGGCGCGACGTCGGATGACATCGCCGCCGCGATGGACCGCACCGGCTCTGCGACCCTTGAGCGCATCATCGCGGAAGGGGCGCGGATGAGCGTATCGATCGCCGCGATCGGCGATAGCTTAGCCGAACGCCTCGGCGCATCAAGCCAGAAGGCCGCGGGAGACATCATGGCGCGCGTAGGCGAAGTCGACAACCGTCTCAAGGCGGTCGGCGACAACCTGCTGTCCCGCTTAGGCGAGCGCGGCGACGATTTGATCGAACGC
>DATGHB010000354.1:0-2508 GCA_035308265.1 Roseiarcus sp. | reverse complement strand
GCAGGTCATCGACGCCGGCTACAAGCCGAGCCAGCTCGTCGTGTTCAACTACACCGACCAGGGCGTCTCGACTCTCGAGGACGGCCTCTACGCGATGCAGGACAAGCTCAAGGACCCGGCCTTCGTCGACAAGATGGCCCGGTTCGTCAGGGCGTCGATGAAAGGCTGGGACTATGCTCGCGCCCATCCGGACGAAGCGGTCAAGATCGTGCTCGACAACGATTCGACCGGCGCCCAGACCGAGCATCATCAGACCCAGATGATGGCCGAGATCAACAAGCTCACCGAAGGCTCCGACGGCCGCCTCGACCCCGCCGCCTATCAGCAGACGGTAAAAGCGCTGCTCAGCAGCGGCGGCTCCGACCCGGTGATCTCGAAGGAGCCCGTCGGCGCCTATACGACGGTCGTCACCGACAAGGCGCTCGGCAAGAAATAGACGCGGGCCAAGCAAGTCCCCCTCTCCGCAGAGGGGGACTTGCGAGAGGTGTGACCCTCGTCACTGCCTGCCATCGAGACGTTCGCTAGATCCCCCAGCGTCGCGCTCATGAGCGCGGGAACGAGGAGGATTGGGCATGGCCGAGGTCAAGAAGGCGCAACTTGCGGACCTGCAAAAGCAGGTAGCGGCAAAGCTTGATCGCGTGAGAGTCACGGAGTTCGGCGACGCTCCGAAATATCAGGCGCTCGCGAACGCCATCAACACGCTTGCGGTCGATTCCTACATCGGAAACGTCGCCTTCATCGGGCGAGACTCGAGCGGCGGCTACAGCGTCCAGTTCAACACCGGCAACACCGGCTATTCGTCCGCCTGGCCGGAATGGGCGTTCGAGATGGCCAAGACGTCCTTGATAACCGGCAAGCAACTCTGGGTCATCGCCAACGGCGCGCCGTTCGGATTTGATCTCCTGAACGTGATGGTCCTTGCATGAAGGGAAAACCCCTCTCCCCATAGGGCGTTCGGAAGAACGCCCGTCTCTCGACGGGCTATGGGAGAGGGGTTGGGGGGTGACGGGCTCACCGCGGCGCGGCGCGCTTCACGATCGCCTTCGTATCGACCCCGGTCAGCGCGCCATAAAGGTGAGCCCCGCGCTGTTCGATGCGCGAGCGGCAGAAGGCGTCCGCGACCGGCGAGCCGGCCCGATAGAGCGCGGCCGCCTGCAAACCGACCGCGAGCCGGTCGCAAAGATCGCGGGCATGAGCCTCGAAGTCGCCCAAGTTCCGCGCGTGCTCCTTGAGCGCCGCGACATGGGCGTCGAGCGCGGCGCTTTCGCCCCTCACCGAGGAGACCTCGGCGAAATACGCTTCGAGCGTTTGGGGCGAGCGCTGAATCGCGCGCGCGATATCGAGACACTGGACGTTGCCGCTGCCTTCCCAGATCGCGTTGACCGGCGCCTCGCGATAGAGGCGCGGCATCGGGCTGTCCTCCATTACCCCTGAGCCGCCGAGGCACTCCATCGCCTCGTAGGCGTGGCCCGGGGTCCGCTTGCAGATCCAGTATTTGCCGAGCGCCGAGCCCAAGCGCGCCAGCGCGTCCTCATGGGGATCGTCGCGATGGTCGAGCGCGCGGGCGATGCGCATGGTGAGGGCGAGCGCCGCCTCCGACTCGATCGCCAGGTCGGCGAGCACCGCGGTCATGATCGGCTGGTCGATCAGGAACGCGCCGAAAGCCTTGCGCTGCCGGCAATGGTCGATCGCCTGCGAAACCGCCATCCGCATGCCGGCGGACGAGCCGATCATGCAGTCGAAGCGGGTCATCGCGACCATCTCGATGATCGTCGCGACCCCCCTGCCCTCCGCGCCCACCATCCAGCCGAGCGCGCCGCGCAATTCCGTCTCGCTCGAGGCGTTGGAGACATTGCCCATCTTGCGCTTCAGGCGAATGATTTGCAGCGGGTTCTTGGTTCCGTCGGGACGCCAGCGGGGGACGAGGAAGCACGATAACCCGCCCGGCGCCTGGGCGAGCACGAGAAAGGCGTCGCACATCGGCGCGGAAACGAAGAACTTGTGGCCGACCAGTTCGTAGGCGCAGCCCGGCCCTTCGACGCCGACGGGGATCGCGCGCGTCGTATTGGCGCGCACGTCCGAGCCGCCCTGCTTCTCGGTCATCGCCATGCCGATCGTCAGGCCCTGCTTCTGCTCTGCTGGGATATTGCGCGGATCGTAGACTCTCGCATGGATCTTCGGCAGCCATGTCGCGGCGAGATCTCCTTGCAACTTGAGGCAGGGCGTGGCGGCGAAGGTCATGGTGATCGGGCAGCCGTGGCCGGCCTCGACCTCGGTCGTCATGTAGGAGCGCGCGGCCCGCGCCACATGCGCGCCCTTGCCGGGATCGGTCCACGGCGACGAATGAAGCCCCTCCTCGATCGAGGCCTTCATCAGCGCGTGATAGGCGGGATGGAAGCGGACGAGGTCGACTCTCCGCCCATAGCGGTCATGGGTGTCGAGTTCGGGCGGATTCCTGTTCGCGAGCGCGCCCAGCTCCAGGAACTCGGCCGAGCCGGCGCGCGCGCC
>DATGHB010000353.1:0-8321 GCA_035308265.1 Roseiarcus sp. | reverse complement strand
AATCTCGCATCCCAGTTCATTGGCCAGGATCGCCAGTAAGTCCGCCGACGGGTGGTTTATCCCTTTTTCCCAATTGTGCACGGCCTGATAAGTCACGCCAAGCCTTTGCGCCAAGGCGCGCAAGGTGAGCCGTCTGCGCTGCCGCAAGCCTTTGAGCGTCGCGCCCTGAAACGACAGTCGATCGTACCCGGCGCCTCCTGGGGGCGCTCTCTGTCCGGACATCGTCAAGTCTCTATTGACGCGCTATCAAGCTCCGCCTTATCGCTTCTCATGACAAACGCCGCGTCAAAGACATCGCCGCGGCGGTCGCGCCTGGACGCGCTCCCCCTCTCGACACCAAGCACATCAGGGCTCATGGGAGGACGGGCGCGGTTCGGTCGCCCCAAATTGAGTCGAACGACAGCATAGCATAGCGCCGGTCAAAGCCGCTATGCCCTCCGAAACCCCATTTCTGCATGTTCATAGCCATTTCAATCTGCGGGTGATTCCGCGGCGTCGTTCGGCTTATTGCCTGTCTGCGGGCCGCCCATCGCGTTCGTGCGCGGGAGCACGCCGCGGCCGATAGGACGGCGCCGCCGTAACAATCGGCCTTGACCACCTTCGCCCTGCTCATCGAAATGCCTTCGGCGCCGCCTTGAGCCGTAAGCCTCGCCGGCACCGGAACCGGCATGACGCCGCGCGAGGACAGCATGAAGGTCGCAGTGATCGGCTCGGGCGCAATGGGGACGATCTTCGGGCTTGCGATGGCGCAGTCCGGCGACGAGGTCCTCTTCTATGATGTCCGTGACGATCTCATCGCCGCCATCGAGGCGAACGGTCTCCACCTGGAGGGAGTCCTTGGCGCGTTCCACTCGCGGCCCAAGGCGGCGCGGAAGCCCGAGCAATTGGGCGTGGTCGACTGCGCCCTGGTGGCGGTGGATGCGAACGCGACGCCGCAAGCCGCCATTGTTGCCGCGTCGTGTCTGTCAGGCAGGGGTTTTGCCCTGTCGTTGCAAAACGGGATCGGAAACGTCGAGGCGCTCGGGGAAGCCCTGGGGCTCGAGAGGGTGGTCGCGGGGTCGACCTACAACAGCGGGGCGAGTCTCGGGCTGGCGAGAGTCCTGCATTCGAACGCCGGCCCAACCTGGATCGGCGAAGCGGCCGGCGGCGGCAGCGAGCGTGTTCACGATCTTGCGCGAAGGCTGACGGCGGCCGGATTACCGACCACCGTGTCGGACAACGTCATGCGCATCATCTGGAGCAAATTCGTTCATAATTGCGCGATCAATCCAGTGAGCGCCATCACCGGCTTGCGGCCGGGCGAGATCGCCCGGAATCCCTCGGCGGCGTGGATCATGAAAGCGCTGCTCGACGAAATATTGGCGGTCGTCGATCGGGCCGGCGTCGACTTGCCTCCCGACACTCGGGCGGAAATCTACGATCACGCCTGGGAGCGCTATAACAAGCCTTCCATGCTGCAGCACCTCGAAGGAGGACGCCCGACGGAAATCGACGCGCTGAACGGCGCTCTGCTGAAAAAGGCGAAGTCGCTCGGCGTCCCGGCCCCGGTCAACGCGACGATCGCGGCTCTCGTCAGGGCGCTCGGGGCGCAACACCGGATGCGCGCCGGCAATCCCGCCCTTGACGAGGCCGCAATGGAAGCGCTGGCGCGATCCAATCCGCGTGCCGGCAGGTGGGGCTCGGAGGCCTGAGCGGATCGGGCTATTCGAGGACGCCTTGAAACTCAAATTCCCCATTTGACCCTCCCGGAAAATCGTGTTTTGTGCGGCGCAACCTGAACAAACCCCGGTTTTCCTTGAGTACGCCCCCGTAATGCGGCCCGAACGATACAATGTGCGCGAATGCGAGGCCAAATGGCGCAAGGCCTGGGCGGACGCGGAGATCTTCAAGACCGATAACGGCGATCCGCGCCCAAAATATTACGTGCTCGAGATGTTCCCTTATCCGTCCGGGCGCATTCACATGGGGCATGTGCGCAACTACGCCATGGGCGACGTGGTGGCGCGCTATAAGCGCGCGCGGGGGTTCAACGTTCTCCATCCGATGGGCTGGGACGCGTTCGGCATGCCGGCCGAGAACGCCGCCATGCAGAACAACACCCATCCAAGGACATGGACCTACGCCAATATCGACGCCATGCGGGCGCAGCTCAAGGCGATGGGACTCTCGCTCGACTGGTCGCGCGAGATCGCAACCTGCGATCCGGGCTACTACAAGCACCAGCAGAAGCTGTTCCTCGATTTCCTCGCCGCGGGCCTGGTCGCGCGCAAGAAATCGAAGGTCAACTGGGATCCGGTCGACCAGACTGTGCTGGCCAACGAGCAGGTGATCGACGGCCGCGGCTGGCGCTCGGGCGCTCCCGTCGAGCAGCGCGAGCTCACGCAATGGTTCTTCAAGATCACCGACTATTCCGACGACCTGCTTTCAAGCCTCGACCGCCTCGACCGCTGGCCGGAAAAGGTCCGCCTCATGCAGAAGAACTGGATCGGGCGCTCGGAGGGGCTCTCGATCCGGTTTGCCGTCGATCCGGCGACGCTAGGCCCGCTCAAGGGCGAGCCTCAGGCGAGCGAGCTCGAAGTCTATACGACGCGGCCCGACACGCTGTTCGGGGCGAAGTTCATGGCCGTGTCGCCCGATCATCCACTGGCCTCCGCCGCCGCGAGGCGCGACCCGGCGCTCGCGGCCTTCGTCGAGGAATGCCGCCGGATGGGCACGTCCGTCGCCGCGATCGAAACCGCGGAGAAGAAGGGCTATGACACGGGCCTCAAGGTCCTGCACCCGTTCGATCCCGAATGGCGTCTGCCGGTCTATGTCGCCAATTTCGTGCTGATGGAATATGGGACGGGCGCGATCTTCGGCTGCCCCGCCCACGATCAGCGGGACCTCGATTTCGTCCACGCTTATGGGCTGGGCGTCACGCCGGTCGTCCGCCCGCCCGAGGCCGATCCCGCGACGTTCGTCATCGACAAGGTCGCCTATGACGGCGCGGGGGTGATGATCAATTCGCGCTTTCTCGATGGGCTCACGGTCGACGAGGCGAAGGAAGAGGTCGCGCGCCGGCTGGAGCAGATGACCGTCGGGGGCAAGCCGCAGGCGCGGCGCCAGGTCAACTACAAGCTCAGGGACTGGGGCGTCTCCCGCCAGCGCTACTGGGGCTGTCCGATCCCGATCGTCCATTGCTGGAATTGCGGAACAGTGCCCGTCAAGGCGGAGGATCTGCCTGTCAGGCTGCCCGAGGACGTGAGTTTCGATCAGCCCGGCAATCCGCTCGACCGGCATCCGACCTGGAAGCATGTCGCCTGCCCGAAGTGCGGCGAGCCGGCGACGCGCGAGACCGACACGATGGACACCTTCGTCGATTCGTCGTGGTATTTCGTGCGCTTCACCGATCCCCACAACGCCTCTTCGGCCGACGACCCCGGAATCGCCGATCATTGGCTGGCGGTCGATCAATATATCGGTGGCATCGAGCACGCGATCCTGCATCTTCTCTATTCGCGCTTCTTCACCCGCGCGATGAAGAAGTGCGGCTATCTCAACCTCGACGAGCCGTTCGCCGGCCTGTTCACCCAGGGCATGGTGGTGCACGAGACTTATCGCGGCGCGGACGGGCAATGGCTCGCGCCGTCGGAAGTCCGCGTCGAAGCGGAGGGCGAGACACGGCGGGCTTTTGCTTTGGGCGGCGAGGGGCCGGTCGAGATCGGTCCGACCGAGAAAATGTCGAAGTCCAAGCGCAACACAGTCGATCCGGACGACATCATCTCGACTTACGGCGCCGACACCGCGCGGTGGTTCATGCTGTCGGATTCGCCGCCCGAGCGCGACGTCATCTGGACCGAGGCCGGCGTCCAGGGCGCGTTCAAGCAGACCCAGCGCCTGTGGCGCCTGGTTTGCCAGATCGAGAGCGTCGTCGGGCCCGATCGTCCGCCGGCGCCGGCGCGCTACGGCGAAGAGGCGCGGCGCATCCGCACGCTCGCCCATGCCGCGCTAGCCCGAATTGAGGACGAGATCGAGCGGCTTAGGTTCAATGTCTGCGTCGCCGCGGTCTACGAGCTGGCCAACGAGCTTTCGGCGGCGGTCGGCGCGATCGGCGAAGCCCCGGTCGCGGACGACCTGCGCGCCGCCTTCGCCGAGGCCGGCGACATTCTCGTCCATTGCTTCGCGCCGATGATGCCGCATCTGGCGGAAGAATGCTGGGAGACGCTCGGCCACAAGACGTTCGTCTCGCAGAGTCCATGGCCGGTCGCCGACCGGGGTCTCATCGTCTCGTCCGACGTCACCTATGTGGTGCAGGTCAACGGCAGGAAGCGGGGCGAACTCAGAATGGACCGGGACGCCGCCCAGGAGCGGGTCGAGCGCGCCGCGCTCGCCCTCGACGCGGTCAGGCGGGCGATGGATAATAAGCGGGCCCGCAGGGTGATCGTTGTGCCGCACAGGATCGTCAATGTCGTGGTTTAGGGGTCTCCGCGTCTTTACAGCGCTCGCGCTCGCGGGCGGGCTGGCGGGCTGCTTTCAGCCGCTCTATGGCGAGGCCTCGCATCCCGGCCTGGTCGAGGATTTGCGGGCGATCGAAGTGGCGCCGATCAAGGACCGCATAGGCCACTATCTGGGCGACAACCTGATCACCGATCTCAATGGCACTGGCCAGACGCCGACGCCAAAGTATCGTCTGACGGTGACCGTCTCGGTCGCCACGACGACGCCGACGGTCAGCTCGCTCACCAACGTCGCGACTTCCGCGACCCTGAGCGCCGACGCCACCTATACGCTGAACAAGATCGACGGCGGCGCTCAGGTCCTGACCGGAACGGCCAACGCTTTCGCCGCTTACGACCGCTCCCAGCAGCGCTATAACGATCTGCGCGCCCAGCGCGACGCCGAGATTCGGCTGGCTCGCGCGCTGTCGTCGGAGATCTCGCTGCGTCTCGCCTCGGCGCTGGCCGGGAAACCCTCATGAGGCATGGGTCTCGGCTTGGCGCACGCCCGCTGGCCTGAACGCGATGCTGTTCTACATCGCACAACGGATCGTTCTGTTTCTGGCGACGCTCCTCATCGCCTCGCTGATCGTGTTCGCCGTCATGGACATCCTGCCGGGCAATGCGGCCGAGACCATTCTCGGGCCGACCGCGACCCCCGAGGCGGTCGCGGCGCTCTCGCACAAACTCGGCCTCGACCTGCCCGCCTATGTCCGCTACGCGCGCTGGATCGGCGGCGCGCTGCATGGCGATCTCGGCGTCTCCTACGCCTATGGATCGCCGATTGCGCCGCTGATCGCCTCGAGCCTCGCGGTCAGCGTGCCGCTGGCGCTGATGGCGATGGCGCTCGCCGCCGGCCTCGGGCTCGCTGCCGGCGTCTATGCGGCGGACCGGCGCGGGCGCACCGGCGACGCGGTGGTGATGGGCCTGAGCCAGGTCGGGATCGCGGTGCCGAACTTCTGGCTCGCGATCCTGCTCGTGCTTCTTTTCGCGGTGATGCTGAGACTTGTTCCGGCGGGCGGATTTCCAGGCTGGCATGAGCCCCTGCGCGCGCTCGGCGCCCTCATCCTTCCCGCGATTGCGCTCGGCGTCGTGCAGGCGGGGATCGTGACCCGCGTCGCCCGGTCGGCGCTGATCGAGGCCCTGAACGAGGACTTCATGCGGACAGCCCGCGCCAAGGGCGTCTCGCGCCGCGCCGCGCTCTGGCGTCATGCGCTGCCGAATGCGCTCAACCCCATCCTCACCATCATGGGGCTGCAATTCGCGAACCTGATCGCGAGCGCGATCGTGGTCGAGAATGTCTTCGTCCTGCCGGGACTCGGGCGCCTCATGCTGCAGTCGATCTCCAATCGCGACACGCTCGTGGTCGAGAACGGGGTGATGCTGATCGCCTTGATCGTGATCGGGCTGAACTTCATCGTCGACATCGCCTGCGCCGCGATCGATCCGAGGCTGAGAGCGCCCGCCGCGTGAGCGTAATGAGCCGGTTTCGCCCGCGCGGGGATCTGAGCCTGTGGCTCGGCGGAGCGCTCGTCGCGACGCTCATCGCCGCGGCCGCCCTGTCGCTCGTCTGGACGCCCTATCCGCCGGCGGCGATCGACATCCCCCACAAGCTCGCGCCTCCATCCGCGGCGCACTGGTTCGGGACCGACAATCTCGGACGCGACGTCGCCTCGCAAATCCTGGCGGGGTCGCGGATCTCGATCCTGGTCGGGGTGATCGCGGTCGGCATCGGGCTTGCCTTCGGCGTCGTTCTCGGCCTGGTCGCAGCCTTCTCCAAGGGGATGGTCGAAGACGGGATCATGAAGACGAGCGACTTCGTGTTCGCTTTTCCGGCGCTCCTGACGGCGATCATGCTGACCTCGACCTTCGGCCCCGGCGTGGTCAACGCGATCATCGCCATCGGCGTCTATAACGTGCCGATCATTGCCAAGCTCACCCGCGCCACCGCCAACGGCGTTCTCTCCCGCGAATATGCGCTCGCCGCCCGCGCCGCGGGCCGCGGGCCGGTGGCGATCGCCGTCGATCACGTGCTGCCCAACATCGCGCCCGCGCTGATCGTGCAGGCGACGATTCAATTCGCCATCGCGATCCTCGCGGAGGCGGCGCTCTCCTATCTCGGCCTCGGCGCGCAGCCGCCCGAGACCTCGTGGGGGAAAATGCTCGCCGACGCGCAGAACGTTCTCTACAACGCGCCCCGGCTCGCGCTCTATCCCGGGATCGCGATCGCGCTCAGCGTGCTTGGCCTCAACCTGCTCGGCGACGGCCTGCGCGACGCGCTCGATCCGAAGCTGAAAGCGCGCAGCTGATGCTGCTCGAAGCCGCCGATCTCGCCATCGACCTGCCGGCGCCGGAAGGATCACGGCGCGTCGTCGACCGCATTTCGTTTTCGCTCAACGAAGGCGAGAGCCTGGGGGTGGTCGGCGAATCCGGCTCCGGCAAGACGATGACCGCGCTCGCGCTCATGGGGCTCACGCCGGAAGGCGCGCGGGTCAGGGGCTCGATCCGCTTCGAGGGGCGGGAACTCGTTGGCCTTAAGGAAGAGGCGATGGCGGAATTGCGCGGCGACCGCATCGCCATGATCTTCCAGGAGCCGATGACGGCGCTCAATCCGCTGCGCGGCGTGGGCGCGCAAGTCGCCGAGCCCTTGATGCTGCATCGCGGGCTCGCCAAGCACGAGGCGCGCGAGCGCGCGGTCCGCCTGCTCGAGCGGGTGGGGCTTGCGGAGCCCGAGCGCGCGGCGCGATCCTATCCGTTCGCGCTCTCGGGGGGAGAGAGGCAGCGCGCGATGATCGCGATGGCGATCGGCTGCGGCCCGCGCCTCGTCATCGCCGATGAACCGACGACGGCGCTCGACGTCACCGTGCAGGCGCGCATTCTCGCGCTCATCGACGGGCTGAAGTCGGAATCGAAGATGGCGGTCCTGCTGGTCAGCCACGATCTCGCGGTGATCACCGGGCACTGCGACCGGGTTGTCGTCATGTACGCTGGCGTGATCATGGAGATGGGGCCGGTCGAGGCGGTGCTGCGCGAGCCGAGAAACCCCTACACGCTGGCGTTGCTCGAGGCCCGCCCGCGGCCCGGAGCGCCGCGCGGCGCGCGGCTCAAGACGATTCCCGGCTCGCCGCCGGCTCAACTCAAGCGCCGCGAGGGTTGCCCTTTCGCCGGCCGGTGCGCGCTCACCATCGACATCTGCTGGACGACTCCGCCGCCCGAGGTCGCCTTCGGCTTAAACCATGTGTCGCGTTGTCATCGCGCGCGCGAATTGGGGAAAGCGCGATGAGCGAGGCGGGAACTCGCGACCGGCCGCTGCTCGAGGTCAATTCGGTCGTCAAGACCTATCGGGCGCCCGGGGTCGGCCCATTCGCGCGCAAGGCCGCGCGGCCGGCGCTTGCGGGCGTGAGCTTCTCGATTGATCAGGGGCGCTCGTTCGGAATCGTCGGCGAATCGGGCTCCGGCAAGTCGACGCTGGCGCGCATCGCGCTCGCGCTCGATAAGCCGGACTCGGGGGAAGTGCGCCTTCAGGGGCGCTCGCTGTTCGCTCTCGCGCGACGCGAATTGCGGCCGATGCGGGCGCATATGCAGATGGTCTTCCAGGACCCGTATGGGTCGCTCGATCCGCGCCAGCGGGTGGAGAGGATCGTCGCCGAGCCGCTGGCTGCGCTCGGCGGAGCGGGCAGAGCCGAGCGCCGCGCCCGCGTGCGGGCCTCGCTCGAGGCGGTCGGCCTCGAGGCTTCCGACGCGCTCAAGCATCCGCATGAATTTTCCGGCGGCGAGCGCCAGCGCATCGCGATCGCCCGGGCGCTGATCACCCGGCCGAGGCTTGTTATCGCCGACGAGCCGGTG
>DATGHB010000352.1:0-4654 GCA_035308265.1 Roseiarcus sp. | reverse complement strand
CGGCGTATCCTTGCGGCCCTCCAGGAAGACGCCAGCGTGACCAATGTCGGGCTCGCGGAAACAGTCGGCCTGTCGCCCTCGCCTTGCCTCGCCCGCGTTCGCGCGCTCGAACAGGCGGGCGTCATCCTCAGGCGCGTGGCGCTCCTTGACCCATTGAAGCTCGGCGCCTCGATCAGCGTCTTCATCCGCGTCACCCTCGAAAAGCAGACCGAGGCGGTTCTCGACCGTTTCGAATCCGCAATGGCCCGCTTTCCCGAGGTGATGGAATGCTATCTGATGACCGGCGATTCGGATTATCTCCTGCGCGTCGTCGTGCCGGACATCCTCGCGCTTCAGGATTTCATCGTCGGCCAGCTTTCAAAGACCACCGGCGTCGCCAACATCCGGTCGAGCTTCGCCCTGAAACAGGTGAAATACAAGACAGCGCTGCCTCTCCATGAGGCGAAGGGACGCGGATGAACGCATTCCGGAAAGCAGGCTCATGACCCGTCCAGCGCGCATCGGCATCATCGGCGCCGGCTGGTGGGCGGTCGCCAACCACATTCCGGCGCTCAAGGCTCTCCCAGACTGCGAAATCGTCGCGGTCAACCGGCTCGGCGCGCGGGAGCTAGCCGAGATTCAGAGCGCCTTCGGAATCGAGCATGGCTTCGAGGACTACCGCGAGATGCTGTCGCGGGTCGAGATGGACGGCGTCATCGTCTCCTCGCCGCACGTCCTTCATTTCGAGCATGCGAGCGCCGCGCTCGCTCGCGGCTGTCACGTGCTGGTCGAAAAGCCGATGACCACCAAAGCTCGCGACGCGCGCGCGCTCGTTCAACTCGCCGCGAAGGCGGGCCGCGCAATCGTCATTGCCTATGGCTGGAACTTCAAACCATGGACCGGGGAGGCGCGCCGCCTTGCCGCCGGCGTCGGGCGCGTCGAGCATATCGTCCTTCAGATGGCCAACGCGCTCGACGACCTGTTCGCTGGCGAGCCGATGAAGGAGACCGAAGGCGCGATGTTCCGGCCGCCCGCCTCGACCTGGGCCGATCCGAAGCGCGCCGGCGGCTTCGGCTGGGGCCAGCTCGTTCACCCGCTTGGCCTCCTCTTCCGCATCGTCGACCTCGAACCGCTCGAAGTGTTCGCCCTCACCGGCCAGTCGCCGGCGCATGTCGACTATTACGATGCGGCGGCGGTGCGCTTCGCCGGCGGCGCCACGGGCTCGCTGTCCGGCGCCGCCACCCTGCCGAAGGGCCGTCCGGTGCAGGTCGACCTGCGCATTTTCGGCGCCGAGGGGATGCTGCTCATCGACATCGAACGCGAGCGGCTGGAGCTTCGCCGGCGCGACGGCCGCGACGAAGTTGTTCCCATGCAGGCCGGCGACGGCGCTTATGCCTGCGAGGCGCCGCTGAAGGTCCTCGTCGATCTCTGTCTTGGCCGCAAGACCGTCAACGGCGCGCCCGGCCTCGTCGGGCAGCGCGCGGTCGAGGTCCTTGACGCGATGTACCGCTCGGCGGCGAGCGGACGGATGGAGGCGGTCTGATGGCCGCGGGCTCGTTCGTCCACGACGATCTCAATTCCAGGGGAGGATGAGGCATGGGGCAGCACGCATGGGTGCTCGAGGTGAGACCCGGTTGCGAAGAGGAGTACAAGAAACGCCATGACGAGGTCTGGCCGGAGATGCTCGATGCGCTGAAGAAAGCCGGGATCCGCAACTACACGATCTTCCGCCACGGGCTGACGCTCATCGGCTATTTCGAGACTGACGATCTCGAAAAAACCGTGGCCGCGCTCGCTCGCGACCCCGTCAACGCCCGCTGGAGCCAGACGATGGGGCCCTTGATGAAGATCGAGATCGATCAGCGCACCGGCTTCCCGTTCCTGTTGCCCAAGCAGTGGCACATGGACTGACCGCCGCGGCGTCCCTCTAAATGATCCGGCTCCCGCGCCCCTTCCAGTAGCGGTCGCGCAGGGGTCCCTTGTAGAGCTTGCCGGTCGGCAGGCGCGGCAGCTTGGCCTCGAAGTCGATCGAGCGCGGGCATTTGTGGTGCGCGAGACGCCGGCGGCAGAATGCGATCAGTTCGGCCTCCGTTTCGGCGCCGGGATCGCAGCCGGGCATGAGCTCGACCACCGCCTTCACCTCCTCGCCCATTTCCTCGTTGGGAACGCCGATGACCGCGGCGTCGGCGACCTTGGGGTGGGTCACCAGCAGGTTCTCGCATTCCTGCGGATAGATGTTGACCCCGCCAGAGATGATCATGAAGGCGGCGCGGTCGGTGAGATAGACGTAGCCCTCCCCGTCCACGTAGCCGATATCGCCGACGGTGCTCATCGTCCGGTCGGGCGAGTTCGCCTCCGCTGTCTTCTCGGGATCGTTGAAGTATTCGAAGGGCGAGGCGGTCTTGAACCACAGCTTGCCGGTCTCGCCGGTCGGAACCTCGCGCATCGCCTCGTCGAGGATGTGCAGTTCGCCGAGCGCCGTGCGGCCCACCGTGCCGGGATGGGCGAGCCATTCGGCGCTGTCGCAGATCGTGAGCCCCATGCCTTCGGTCGCGGCGTAATATTCCAGGATGATCGGCCCCCACCAGTCGATCATCGCCTGCTTGACCGGCACAGGACAGGGCGCGGCGGCATGAATGGCGACCTCAAGCGAAGAGAGATCATGAGCGCGGCGCACGCTCTCGGGCAATTTCAGCAGGCGCGAGAACATCGCGGGCACGAGCTGCGCATGGGTCACGCGATGCTTTTCGATGAGACGCAAAAACTCCTCGGCGTCGAAATGCTCCATGACGACGACGGTTCCGCCGAGGCGGATCGTTCCCGCGACCCCGACGTAGGGGGCGGCGTGGTAGAGCGGCGCCGGCGACAAGTAGACCTGGCGTTCGCGGAACCGCCAGAATTTGGACAAAGCGGCGATCAGAGGGTGCGGCACGGTGGGCGGCTGGGCGATGAGCGGCCTCAAGACTCCCTTCGGGCGGCCGGTCGTGCCGGAGGAATAGAGCATCGCCGCCCCAAGCGACTCGTCTGGAATGGGCGTCGCGGGATGGCGCGCGGTCGCCTCGTCGAGGTTGCGGACCCGCTCGCCCTTCCCCGCTCCGTCGACGATCAGGCAAAGATCGACATTCGGACATTCGGCCATCGCCGCAAGCGCGACTTCGCGCCGCGCCTCCGACGTGATCAGCGCCTTCGACCCGCTGTTGTTGACGATATAGGCGAGCTCGCCCGCAGTCAGAAATGAATTGATATTTGTGCAGTAGAGTCCGGCGCGCTCGGCCGCGGCGCCGCACTCGACAAAGCGCGGATGGTTCTCCATGAAGACGGAATAATGGTCGCCGCGCTCGAGGCGGGCGGCGCGCAGGAGGTGGGCGAGGCGGTTGCTGCGCTCGTCGAGCTCGCGATAGGTGATCGTTTCGCCCGACCGCGCCATGACGATCGCCGGCTGATCGGGACGAATCTTCGCCTGCAGGCCTGGATACATGGGCGCCCTCCCGCTCGCGGATTCGAGGACGTTCCTCGTCGTTGCCGTGCGAGGTTTATGTCCCCGGACGAAGTGGAGATTGCGGGAAAAATCGCCCGCTGTCGAGCGGACGGCGCCTATCCCCCCCGCGCCACCGGCGGGGGACGGGGACCGCCCGATCGACGTGGAGGGGGAACTTGCCAGCGCTACCGAGCGTAGGTCGGCGGGACCGTCGTAGGAACTCCATCCGCCCCCGCAAGAATCCCTGGCGCCCCGCCGGGCGCTTGCGGATCTCAGGTCCCGGCGTTGGCGCGGGCGACGAAGCGGGCCGCCATTTCCCCGACCACAAGGGCGGTCAGGTTTGTGTTGTGCATGACGTTGTCGGGATAGATGCTGGTGTCGGCGACCCTGAGGTTGTCGAAACCGTGCACGCGCAGGTCAGGCCCGACGACCGCCGCCGGATCGCCCGCCGGCCCCATCTTGACCGACCCCGACTGGTGATGGGCAGGGCCCATCGAGCAGGCGAGCGCCTCGGCGATTGGCTTGTCGAGATCATCGATCGGCTTCGCGCCGTGGGCCTGGAACGTCCGCGTCGCCAGCATCTCCTTGACGAATGACCGGGCGCGATCGAACCGGTCCCGGTCGCGCTCTCGGGTATTGAAGCGGTGGTCGATTCTGGGCGGGCGCGCCGGGTCCGGGGCTTGGATCCGCACCTCGCCCTTCGCCTCCTGGCGGGTGAGATAGGTCCAGAAGCCCGCCGTGTGCTCCTCCTCGTCGACCGGGAACGGATGGGTCTGCCACTCGGGCTCGCCGTCCGCGTTCGCCGGGCCCCGCACGTTGGCGGCGAAGAACCGTCCGGTCGTGACGCCGAGCCCTTCCGCCTTGAACAGCATGGGGAAGCCCGGATGGTCGGTAAGGTTTCGCCCGACCGCGAGATCGCGGACGACTTCGACGCCGAGCGGACGCAGCCATTCCGCCGGCCCGATGCCGGAGCGCTGCAAGATGGCCGGGCTGTTGTAGACGCCGGCGCTGATCACGATCTCGTCCGCGTACGCCGTCTGGCGCTCGCCTGTCCTGTCGACATAGGCGACGCCGTCGGCGCGGGCGCGGTTGAGGATGATCCGATCGACGAGGGCTTGGGCCCGGATCGTGAGATTGGGCCGCGGGCGGGCCGACCGGATGTAGGTCACGAGCGTGCCCAGGCGCACTTCCTTGTAG
>DATGHB010000351.1:0-2825 GCA_035308265.1 Roseiarcus sp. | reverse complement strand
AGGAATTCCGATGCCCTCAAGGCCGGGGTTCTCAATCAATCGTGAGAATGTTCGTGGGCGGTCTCGGTATGCTGATGGGCAAGCTCGCTATGCTCCTTGGCCGCGGAGGCGTGCTCCTGGGCGTCTTCGTGCTCGCCGATTTCGTGATGGTGCGCCGCCTGATGGTGATGATGCGCGGCGGCGTGGTGGTGAGCGGCGGCGGTCAGATGGTGCTGGCTTGAGGGATGCTTGGGCGCCTTGGCCATGTCCTTGGACTCCTCGCTGAGCGGATCGCAGGGGACGAATAAGTGATCGTGATGACCCTTGAATGACAAGGGATTACGGCGCGGCTCGATGCCGTCGCTGCGGCGACCCCGCTACAGCGTCATGAGGAAATTGCGCATGGGTCCCATTTCTCGCAACGCCCGTTCAGGCGGCGCGTCTGCGTCGAAAGAGTCCGCCGAACACCGTCCGGGTCACATGGGCCTCGCTCGCCCAGTAACCCTCAAGCTTCGGGACAGCGTCGGCGACGTCGGCAAAGCGCGAGCGCCACAGAGGCAGGCGCAATCCTGGTTCATCGAGCTCTCCACTCTCGCCGTCAGGCAGTTGCCCGCAGGCGCTTGAAGCCGCGGTCGAGGTCCTCCTTGAGGTCCTCGATGTCCTCGAGACCGGCGCTGAAGCGCACCATCGGCCCGCCGGGCGCGAAGGGCGTCGCGGTCCGGGTGGCGGTGCAGTCGACGGGGACCGCGAGGCTCTCGTAGCCGCCCCAGGAGTAGCCGAGGCCGATGAGTTCGAGCCCATCGAGCATCGCCGCGAGGGCGGCCTCCGACGCCGGCTTCAGCACGATCGAGAAGAGGCCCGAGGAGCCGGAATAGTCGCGCCTCCAAAGCTTATGGCCCGGATGGTCGGTGAGGGCGGGGTGGATGACGCGCAGGACCTCCGGGCGAGCGGCCAGCCATTGCGCGAGCGCCAGCCCCTGCCGCTCCGCCTCCCGCAGTCTCAGCTCCATGGTGCGCAGGCCGCGCAGCGCGAGAAAGACATCCTCCGGGCCGGCCGGAATGGCCATCAGATGGACGCAGGCGTGAAGCCGCTCGAACCAATCCGCATTGGCCGAAACGAGGCCGAGCAAGAGGTCGGCATGGCCGGAGAGATATTTGGTGCCGGCCTCGACAGCCATGTCTACGCCGTGGGCGTGGGGCGAGAAGAAGAGCGGCGTCGCCCAGGTGTTGTCCATGATGACGCAGGCGCCATGTGCATGGGCGGCTGCGGCAATCGCTGGAATGTCCTGGATCTCGAGGGTCTCCGAGCCTGGCGACTCGGTGAACACGACCTTCGTGTTGGGCCGCATGAGGCTCGCGATCTCGGCGCCGATCGTGGGATCGTAAAAGGTGGTCTCGATCCCCATCCGTCTCAGCGTCTTGGTGGCGAAGGCGCGCGCCGGGGCGTAGACCGAATCGGTCATCAGCATATGATCGCCGGCGCCGAGCGCGGTCATCAGCGCGACGACGATCGCCGCCAGGCCCGAGGGCAGGAGCACCGTTCCCGCCGCGCCGGTGAGGTCGGTCCAGGCCGAGCACAGAACGTCCGTCGTGGGGGTCCCGCGCGTGCCGTAGGTGAACCGCAGGGCGCGCTTCTTGAGCGTCGCGACGTCGGGGTAGAGCACGGTCGAGCCGCGGAAAGGCGGCACGTTGACGAACCCTTGCGAGAATTCCGCGTCGCGGCCGAGATTGACGAGGCGCGAGCGGCGCCTCAGGGACGCGCGGGTTTCATCGGTGAGTTTCGCCATCTATGATCCAGGAGAGGCTGTTGCGAAATCGTCGGATGACGTTTTTCGCGAAATCGGCCCGAAATCAAGAAAAGATGGCGGACGCGCGTCCTGTCACGCCTCGCGGCGCGCAAAATAAAGGTGGGTTTCGACCGGGGCGTCGAAGCCCCCGCCGTTGGCCTCAATGGCTTCCGCAATGGCGGCGAGGAGGTCTCCGCGGCGCTTCTCGTCCATCAATTGATAGCGAGAGACAGTCCGGAGATAGTCAGCATAGCTCCGGGCCGAAAATGAACGCGACCAGGGATAAGACTTGTGGGTCGCCTGTCCGAAGAGGCCCGAGCGACCGAAATCGCCAAAGAAGGGACCGCTCGGCAGATAGGCATGTTCCGGCGGCGGTCCGCCGACGTCGGGCGCATGAATCGCGTAGACTTTCTCCAAAGCTTCACGGAAGGGATGCGGAACCGGCCCCGGCGCGCTTCCGAAGACGGCGAGGGTTCCGCCGGGCGCAAGCACCTCAAATGCCTTCCTGAACCGGATATCCGGGGCGACCCAGTGCCACGATTGCGCCGCGGCGACGAGCCGGAAGACGCCCGCTTCAACCGGCCACGCCTCGAACGTTGTCTGGACGAAACGGACGCCGGTCAGGCCGCCAAGGCGCCTTTGCGCGGCCGCGATCATGTCCGGCCCGGGGTCGAGGGCGACCACATTCAGCCCTCGCCGCGCAAACTCCTCCGTCGCCTTGCCGGTTCCGCAACCAACCTCGAGAACAACGTCGTCGGCCGACAGATTGGCGAACGCCATCAGGTCGCCGTACAGCGCCTGTGGATAGCCGGCGCGGGCCTGATCGTAGAGTTCGGCGACTGCGTTGAAGGTGAACCGTTGTTCCATGGGTCGCGACCCGCCAACCTCGACCTTGGATTGCCGCCGATTGACTTCCGCGACCGGTCGTTCCGACAATGCCCGCATCTGCCCCGCGTTCAGAGGGGGCGTCAAGGATCGTGAAGCTTAACGCGGGAGAATGTCATGAGATCGCCTATGGTGTTGGTTGCTGCGGTCAGCCTTGGCTGCCTTGCCGCGCCTC
>DATGHB010000350.1:0-8840 GCA_035308265.1 Roseiarcus sp. | reverse complement strand
GGATGCAGGAGGCCCTTGAGGATGAGCGGCCCGCGCCATTGCTCGCGGAGCCGCTCAACATCGCTCCAGCCGACGTCGGGATCGAGCTGCTCCACCATCAGCGGCCCGAAGGCGCCGATCGCGGTCCGCTTGCCGTAATTGACGAAAGTCGGCGACGGCGTCTCGCGCATGCGCAGGATCCATCCCGGCCGGCTCAGAAAGTCGATGGCGGCGCGCGGGCTTAAGCGCAACGGGAAGGTCATGCCGTTGCGCGCGTCGCGGTCGCGGCCGGCCATCACCTGGTTGTCGACGGTGAGGATGAGCGCGCGATAGCCGGCCGCCGCCGCGCGAGCGGCGAATTCGGCGGTGAGGCCGCGATCCTTGTAAAGGAAGACCTGCATCCATTTGGGCCCCGGCGCCGCCGCGCCGATCTCCTCGATGGTCGCGGTCGAGGCGTGGCTCGTGCAGTAGATCGTTCCGAACCGCGCCGCTGCGCGCGCCGCCGCGAGTTCCGCATGCGGCCACAGGAGGCCGGCGAGGCCGGTCGGGCCGATGACGACCGGGGAGGGCAATCTGGCGCCGAACAGCTCGACCGACTGGTCGCGCGTGGGCGCGCCCGCGAGCAGCTTCGGCGCGAGCTCAAGGGCGGCGAGCGCCGCTTCGTTGTTGCGCATGGTGATCTCGTCGCCCGCCGCGCCATCGACCATGTCGAACAGCACCCGCGGCAGCTCCTTGCGGGCAAGCTCGCGCAGCGCGGCGACGCTATAGCCCTTGCGCTCGAGGGTGGCCTTATCCATCAGGGTTGAAGCCGATAGACTCTGATCGCGTTGTCGCGGAAGAGCTTGCGCTTGTCGCCTGCCGAAAAGCCGGCCGTCGCCCAGTCGAGCGTCGCAAGCCACTGCAGATAGCTCCCGGCCAGCTCGGACACCGGCCAGTCGCCGCCGTAAAGGATGCGGTCCGGGCCGAAGCAGCCGATCACATGATCGATGTAGGGCCTGAGCTGATCGCGGGTCCAGGTCTTGTGCTCGGCCTCGGTGGTGACGCCGGAAAGCTTGCACACGACATTGGGCAGCGCCGCCATCTCGCGAATCTGCGCCCGCCACGTCTCGATGAGGCCGGCCTTGATCGCGGGCTTGCCGATGTGATCGAGGACAAAGGAAACCTCGGGACAAAGCCGCATCATGGCGAGCGTGTTCGCCATTTGCGGATGCAGGATGCAGACGTCGAAGGACAGATCGTACCTCGGCAAGAGCCGGATCGCCTCCAGAAAGCCGGGCTTCAGCACATAGTCCGGGTCGGGCTGGTTCTGGATCAGGCGGCGGACGCCGCGGACCGTCTTGAGCCTGGCGACCCGCGCCATCTCCGGCTCGATCGCCCCGCCTCGCTCGAGCGGCAGGCAGACGACCGCGCCGCGGATGCGGCGATCGCGCTTCGCCAGGCCGTCCACCCATTCCGCTTCGTCGAGGTAGCGCGGCATGTCGACATCGACCTCGACGAACACGAACCCTTCGATCTCCAATGGTTTCGCCGCATTGGCGAGATCGTCCGGCGTCCAGTCGCGCTTGAGCGCAGGCGCTCCCGCGGCCCAGGAATAGCCGAACCGCTGCTGGTCGAGGAGATGGATGTGGGAATCGATGATGGGAAAATCGATCACGGCGCCCGCCCTTCCGATCAAGCTATCGGCGCGCTTCCCTCACGCCCGGCCGATCCGCTTGAGCGCGGGGACTTCCACCGGCAGCTCTTTCAATCCGCCGCGCACGCGCTCGAGCGTGTCCGCCTCGATCGCCTTGACCTTCTCGAGGCTCTTGAGCGTTTCGGCCATGCGCGCGCGGGGGACGACCACCACGCCGTCGCGATCGCCGACGATGAGATCGCCGGAGGCGATCGGGACGCCGCCGCAGACGATGGGCAGGCCGACCGAGCCCGGACCGCGCCTTTGCGGCGAATTCGGCGTGACGCCCATGGCGAAGACCGGCAGGCCGATCGTTTCGAGGTCGTCGAGGTCGCGCACCAGGCCGTCGGTGACGAAGCCGGCGGCCCCGCGGTTGCGCGCGACGCCAAGCAGGAGGTCCCCGGTCACGGCCGCTCCCACGTAGCCGCCGGTCGCAACCACGAGCACGTCGCCTGCCCGGCATTCGGCAAGCGCCGCCAGGAACGCCAGATTGTCGATCGGCCCGCAGTCGCAGGTGAGCGCGACGCCGACCAGCGAACGGCCGACCAGCGCCTTGATGCGCCAGTCGAGCGCGCCCGTCCCGTTCATGGCGTCGACGATGAAGCTGGTCGGCGCGCCGCGAAAACGCTCGACGAGCTCGCCCGGAGGCCGTTCGATGGATGGGGCGAAGACGAGCGGGAGCGGTTCTTCAATCATGACGGACCTTGAGCCTCGAAATGTCTGGCGGCCGGTATCGCCCCTTTGCGCCGGCAAGCGAATAGAAATGCACGTCCGGAGCGGCCGGGCAACCGCGGCCGGGATCGCTGGCGTCCCCTCTCCCCGCATAGCCCGTCGAAAAGACGGGCGTTCTTCCGAACGCCCTATGCGGGGAGAGGCAGGCGAGGGGCATAGCGATTGGCTGGGGCAGCGTCTCGCCCCGCCCCTCATCCCAACCTTCTCCCCGCCATGCGGGGAGGAGGGGCGTCGTAATTTGACACCCGCACAATGCTCGTCAACATAGGCGCCGGCTGAACAGCGGAGCTCTTGGCGCAAGGGCTGGATGGCGGCGGAATTCGCGGCCCGGAGCCCGGTTCAGACCGGCAAGACCATGGGAGCTCGGCAAATGAAGACATTCGACAAACTCGCCTGGACCCGGCGCGAGGCGCTTGAGCGCGGACTGGCCGCTTTCGCCGCTTCGGGCGCCGTCTTCGGCTTCACGCGCGCAGCGCTCGCGGACGATACGCTGGCCGAGGTCAAGAAGCGCGGCGTGCTCTCGACCGCGACCGAGATGCAGTTCCCGCCGTTCGATATCTCCGACAATGGAACCTACAAGGGCGTCGATCGCGAGCTCATCGACGCGGTCGCGAAGGAGATGGGGGTCAAGGCCTCTTATCTCGATTTGCCGTGGACCAGCGTTCTGCCGGGGCTGGAAGCGAAGAAGTTCGATCTGTGCATCGCGCCGGTGACCATCACCAAGGAGCGCATGAAGCACTATGCCTTCACCGTGCCGATCGCTGACGCGACCGCAGCGCTCATGAAGCGCGCCAATGACAAGAGCATCATGAAGCCCGAGGACATCGCCGGCAAGGCGGTCGGCGGCCAGAAGGGGACCTCCCAGCTCGCCCAGCTGAAGGCCTTCGCCGCGAAACTGCCGAAGCCGGTCGAGATCAAAGAATATGTCGACAACAACCAGGCTTCCGCCGACCTCGCGGCGGGACGCATCGACGCGACTGTCAATTCGCTGCCCAATCTTGCTTACGCCGCCAACCAGCGCTCCGACACGTTCGCCGTGGTGCTGCCGCCGTTCGGCGAGCCGACCTATTTCTCCTGGGTCGGCCGGCTCGAGGATAAGTCGCTCATCGATGCGATCAACGCGGCGATCGTCAAGCTCGATGAGGACGGAACGATGGCCAGCATCCAGAAGGAGTGGTTCGGCCAGGCGGTCGCCCTCCCCAAGACGGTGCCCGAGCCGACCATCTGACGGCCATTCGAACGGACGAGGAGGGCGCGCCGGCGGCTCCTCGCGCGCCCCCTCGATGAAACCTGAGGTCATCCTCCACTCGTTCAGCTATCTCACGCGGGCGGCGGCGACGACGGTCGCCGTCTCCTTCGCCGGCATTATTTTCGGCTTTGCGATCGGCGCGCTCGTCTGCGCCGCCCGCGTGTCGCGGCGCCCGTGGCTCAGGCGCGCTGGCGCGGTCTACATCAGCGTCTTCCGCGGCGTGCCGCTGCTGGTGCAGCTTCTGTTCATCTATTATTTCCTCGCCGAATATGGGCTCGACGTGCCGGCGATCGTGGCCGCGGTCGGGGCGCTGGCGCTGTCCTCGGCCGCGTATCAGGCGGAGATCCTGCGCGGCGCGCTCAACGCCGTGCCGCACGGGCAGGGCGAGGCGGCGACCGCGCTCGGCTTCTCCGGCCTCGACATCTGGCGGCGCGTCCTGCTGCCGCAGGCGCTGAGAATTTCGACACCCCCGCTGATCAGCGAGTTCATCCTCCTGCTCAAGGCCTCCTCGCTCGTTTCGGTGGTCGGCATCGCCGAATTGACGCGGGTCAGTATGAACATCGCCTCCGAGACCTATCGGCCGCTCGAGGCCTATCTCGCCGGCGGCCTGTTCTATCTCGCGATCAACCTGTGCCTGGCGGCGCTCGGCGCGCTCGCCGAGAGGCGCCTTGGGACGCCAAGCGCGCGATGAGCGTGAGCCTCTTCTGGCATTATGCGCCCTCGCTCATCAGCGGCTTCGCCGTCACCATCCTGTGCTGGGCGGTGGGCGGCGCGCTTGGCCTTGCGCTTGGCTTTGCGATCGCGCTCATCCGACGGCTTAAGCTCGCGCCGCTGAACTGGCCTATCCGAATATTCATCGAAATCTTCCGCGGCACGCCGTTCCTGGTGCAGCTCTTCCTCCTCTATTCGGGCGGTCCGTCGATCGGGCTTAAGCTCAGCGCGACCGCGGCCGGCGTCCTCGGTCTCGCCCTCTATTCGTCGGCCTATTTCGCCGAGATCTTCCGCGCCGGCTTCGCCGCCGTGCCGGCGGGCCAGATCGAGGCCGCGGTTAGCGTCGGCATGGCGCCGTTGGACACGATGATGCGGGTGATGCTGCCAGGCGCGCTCATCGCCGCCGTTCCCGCAATCGTCAACATGCTGATCATCCTGTCGAAGGAGACGGTGGTCCTGTCGATCATCACCGTGCCCGAACTCATGTACCAGGTGCAGACGATGGCGGCAGAGACATTCACCGCCTTCGACGCCATCTTCGGGATGGCGGTCTTCTACTGGCTTCTGGTCGAGGCCGTATCGCGCCTGGGCGCGCGGATCGAAGCCAGGGTGACGGCCTATCTTGCGCAACAGGGGGCGCCAGCGTGAGCGCGCCGATGATCGAGCTTGCGAAGGTCGGCAAGAGCTTCGGCGCCCATGAGGTGCTGCGCGGCGTCGATCTTTCGGTTGAGCGTTCGGAGGTCGTGTGCCTGATCGGGCCCAGCGGATCGGGCAAGAGCACGCTGCTCAGATGCGTGAACTTTCTCGAGCCTTACGATTCGGGCGCGATCCGCATCGACGGCCGGCTGATCGGCTACGAGGACAAGCCCGACGGATCGCGCGGACGCATGCGTGCGCGAACCCTGCGCGAGATGCGGCGCGAGATCGGCATGGTGTTCCAGCACTTCAACCTCTGGCCGCACATGACCGCGCTTGGCAATGTCGCCGAGCCGCTCCGGCGGGTGCGCGGGCTTGCGACGCGTGAAGCCGCGGACCGCGCCATGGCGATGCTGACCCGCGTCGGGCTCGCCGCCAAGGCCGAGGCCTATCCCTCGCATCTGTCGGGCGGCCAGCAGCAGCGCGTCGCGATCGCCCGGGCGCTGGCGATGCAGCCCCGGCTCATGCTGTTCGACGAGCCGACCTCGGCGCTCGATCCCGAGCTGGTCGGCGAAGTGCTCGAAGTGATGAAGAGCCTTGCGGCGGAGGGCATGACGATGCTCGTCGTCACTCATGAGATGGGCTTCGCCGCCCATGTCGCCGGCCGCATCGCGTTCATCGACGAGGGCCGCATCATCGACGAGGGCCCGCCGGCCCATGTGTTCCACCAGAGCCCGGAGCCCAGGGTCAGGCAATTCCTGCAGACCTACCACGACCGCAACGCGTTCTGAGGCCCGCGGCTTCGCTTGCGAAGCGGGCCGCCGGACAGCGTCGTCGCCTTTACTGCGCCGTGGCAGGTGATAGGCTGAACGGCCGGCCGGCGAAGGAGACGCGCAATGGCGAGCTTCGACTCGAAGACAATCTCCCATATCCATCACGAGCTCCATTCGCTCCTGCCGTCCGAACCGGCCCTGCGGACGAAAGCGCTGGAAAGCCTGCTCGTCGAGAAGAAGCTCGTCGATCCCGCCGCAATCGACGCCTGGGTCGAAATGTATCGCGACGAGATCGGGCCGAAGCGCGGAGCGGCGGTCGTGGCGCGCGCCTGGGTCGATCCCGCCTTCAAGGCGCGTCTCTTGGCCGATGGAACCGCGGCGATCGGCGAATTTGGCTTCGCGGGGCACGCGACCGGGCACTTGCAGGCGGTCGAGAATACGGCGGAGGTGCATAACCTCGTCGTCTGCACGCTCTGCTCCTGCTATCCGTTCTCGCTGCTCGGCCTGTCGCCTTCCTGGTATAAGTCGAACGCATATCGCGCCCGCGCGGTGCGCGATCCTCGCGGCGTGCTCGAGGAGTTCGGGGTCAAGCTTGACGAGAAGACAGAGGTTCGGGTCTGGGACTCGACCTCGGAGCGGCGCTATCTCGTGGTCCCTGAGCGTCCCAAGGGCGTCGAGGACTGGGACGAGGCGGCGCTCGCTGCGCTCGTCACCCGCAATGCGATGATCGGCGCGGAACGCGATCTTGTCCCCAAGCGGGAAAAAGCCTGATGGACGGCGTTCACGATCTCGGCGGGCGCGAAGGCTTCGGCCCGATCGAGGGCAAGCATGACCCGAGGGTGATCCACGCCGATTGGGAGATCCGCGACTTCGCCATCAAGCAGTCTTCAGCCGCAGGGAAGAGCTGGACGGTCGACTGGTTCCGCCATTGCCGCGAGCTGGCCGGTCCGGTCGATTACCTGACCCGGCCTTACTACGATCAATGGCTGACGACGGCCGTCGCCCAGCTCATCGACGAGGGCTATCTGACGCTCGACGAGATCAAGAGCGGCGTCTCGGCTTTCGCGCCGAAGCCGGGCCGCCCGCCGCAAACGGCCGAGGCCGCGCGCGCCGCCGTCAAAAACCCGAGGAGCTTCGCCCTCAGCGTCAATGCGCCGCCGCGCTTCGCGCTTGGCGAGAGCGTGCGATGCCGGCTCGACGGCGCCTCCGGCCATACGCGCTTGCCGGGCTATGCGCGCGGCAGGGCAGGGGCAGTCCACGCCCATCATGGCGGCCATGCGCTGCCGGACGCCGCGGCGCGCGGCGAGCATCGGGGCGAGCATCTCTATACGGTGGGGTTCGCCTCATCCGGCCTCTGGCCGGAAGCGAAGGGGAGCGTCGACCGGGTCTTCATCGATCTGTGGGAGAGCTATCTTGAACCGGCCTGACTTCGGCGTGCTCAAGGCCAGAGACGGCGAGCCGGCGTTCGGCGAGCCGTGGCAGGCCGAGACGCTCGCCATCGCCGATCTGCTCGTCCGGCGCGGCGTAGTCTCGCCCGCCCGCTGGGCCGAGGCGCTTCGCGCGGAGATCGTGGCGCTGAAGGCCGCGCCCGACGACCGCGAGACCTACTATTGCGCGGCGCTTGCGGCGCTCGAGCGGCTGTTGATGGAGAACGGCGCCGTCACCCGCGCCGAGCTTGAGGAGCGTGAGCGGCAGTGGGAGCGCGCCTATCTTCGCACGCCGCATGGGCGCCCGGTCGAGCTCGCTGCAGGCATGGAGGCGGAGTAGCGAGGGCGCTGCGGGCGCCGCAAGGCCGCCTGTTTCCGGGTCCATTCCTGGTCCAGGACCGGCCGTCGGCTGCTCCGGAGGCGAAACGCATGTCCGACCAGCGATGGCGCAAGAGAGTCCTCGGCAACCGGCGCCTCGCGCCGGAAACCCTGATGATGGGCTATGGCTACGATCCGTTCCTGTCCGAGCGGTCGCTGAAGCCGCCAGTCTTTCACACCTCGACCTTCGTCTTCCGCACCGCCCAGGACGGCAAGGCATTCTTCGAGCTGGCTTACGGCTTGCGCCAGAAGCGGCCGAACGAGGAGCCAGGCCTCATCTACAGCCGGATCAACAACCCCGATCTCGAAATGCTCGAGGACAGGCTGGCGATCTGGGACGAGGCCGAGGCCAATCTGACCTTCGCCTCGGGGATGGCCGCGATTTCGACCACGCTCTGGGCCTATGCGCGGCCGGGCTCGGTCATCGTGCATTCCGGCCCCGTCTATGGCGGCGCCGATTTTCTCCTGAACCGGATCCTGCCGCAGTTCGGGGTCGCCTCGGTCGATTTCCCGGCGGAGGGGGGCGGAAGCGCGATGGAGGAGGCGGTGAACCGGGCGCGCGGCTCAGGGCCGATCGCCGCGCTCTATCTCGAGACGCCGGCGAATCCGACCAATGGCCTCGTCGATATCGGGCGCGCAAGAGAGATCGCCGACAGCCTCAGGGGCGAGGACGGAAAGCGCCCAATGGTGATTGTCGACAATACGTTCCTCGGGCCGCTCTTTCAGACGCCGATCGCCCACGGCGCCGATCTGGTGGTGACCTCGCTCACCAAATACGTGGGCGGCCATTCCGATCTGATCGCGGGCGGCTGCTCGGGAACGAAGACGGCGATCGAGCCGATCCGCGGCATGCGCACGATCCTGGGCACGATGTGCGATCCCAACACCGGCTGGCTCTTGATGCGCTCGCTCGAAACGCTGAAGCTCAGAATGACCGCCGCCGCCGAAGGCGCGCGTAAGGTGGCGGAGTTTCTGCACGGCCATCCCAAGGTCGCCTCGGTCTGGTATCTGGGCTTCTTGCCCGAGAACCATGCCGACCGGCCAGTGTTCGAGCGCCAGTGCAAGGGAGCGGGCTCGACCTTCTCTTTCGAGGTCAAGGGGGGCGAGGCCGAGGCTTTCGCGGTTCTCGACCGGCTCGAAGTCATCAAGCTCGCCGTCAGCCTGGGCGGAACCGAGACGCTCGCTTCGCATCCCGCGGCCATGACCCATTCCGATATTGCGCCTGACGAGCAAATTCGCCTCGGGATCACGCCTGCGCTGATCCGCCTCTCGGTCGGGATCGA
>DATGHB010000349.1:0-7307 GCA_035308265.1 Roseiarcus sp. | reverse complement strand
GCCGGTCATATATTCGCAGCCGTGGTCGCCCGTGCCCTCGACCACCGCGATTGCGCCGGAATTGCGCACCCCGAAGCGTTCGCCCGCCACGCCGCGGAAATAGCATTCGCCGGCGATTGCGCCGTAGAGAACGGTGTTGCCCACAATAATCGAGGTCTCCGGCGTCAGCTTCGTGGCTTCCTGCGGCGGGTAGACGACGATCCGCCCGCCCGACAGCCCCTTCCCCACGTAGTCGTTGGCCTCCCCTTCAAGCTCGAGCGTCACGCCCTTGACGAGGAAGGCCCCGAAACTCTGCCCCGCGGCGCCCTTGAACTTGACGTGGATCGCCTCGTCGCGCAGCCCGGCATGGCCGTATCGCCTAGCGATGACCCCCGACAGCATCGCCCCGGTCGAACGATCGGCGTTGCGGATCGGAAGATCGAGGCGCACGTGCTTGCCGCGTTCGACGGCGTCCTTCGTGTCGGTGATCAGTCGCCGGTCGAGCACGTTTTCAAGCCCGTGATCCTGCGCGATGCTGCGGTGAATGGTGTCTTCCGGCCAGGGCGTCGGCTTGAAGAACAGGCTGGAGAAATCGAGCCCCTGCGCCTTGGCGTGCTCGTTGAGCGTGTTGCGATCCAGCATCTGCCGCTGGCCGATCATTTCGTCGAACCTGCGGTAGCCGAGCTTCGCCATCAACTCGCGCACGTCTTCGGCGACGAAGAAGAAATAGTTGATCACGTGTTCGGGCTTGCCGGCGAAGCGCTTGCGCAAGACCGGGTCCTGGGTGGCGACGCCGACCGGACAGGTGTTGAGATGGCACTTGCGCATCATGATGCAGCCGGCGGCGATCAGCGGAGCGGTGGCGAAGCCGAACTCGTCGGCGCCCAGAAGCGCGCCGATCACCACGTCGCGGCCCGTACGCACGCCGCCGTCGACCTGCACCGAGATGCGGGACCTCAAGCCGTTCATCACCAGCGTCTGGTGGGTCTCGGCGAGACCGATCTCCCACGGGCTCCCCGCATGCTTGATCGAGGTGAGAGGCGAAGCCCCGGTGCCGCCCTCGAAGCCGGAGATCGTGACATGGTCGGCCTTGCACTTCGCTACCCCCGCCGCAACCGTTCCGACCCCGACCTCGGACACCAGCTTGACCGAAACCTGGGCTTGCGGGTTGACGTTCTTCAGGTCGTAGACGAGCTGCTTCAGGTCCTCGATCGAATAGATGTCATGGTGCGGTGGCGGCGAGATGAGGCCCACCCCTTGCGTGGAGTGGCGCACCTTGGCGATTACCGCGTCGACCTTATGTCCGGGCAATTGTCCGCCTTCGCCGGGCTTCGCGCCCTGCGCCATCTTGATCTGCATCATGTCGGAGTTGACGAGATATTCCGCCGTCACGCCGAAGCGGCCCGAGGCGACCTGCTTGATGGCGCTGCGCATCGAGTCGCCGTTGGGCAAACGCTTGAAGCGATCGGACTCCTCGCCGCCCTCGCCGGTATTGGACTTGCCGCCGATCCGGTTCATCGCGATGGCGAGCGTGGTATGCGCCTCGCGCGAGATCGAACCGAACGACATCGCCCCGGTCGAAAAGCGCTTGACGATCGAAGCGGCGGGCTCGACCTCGTCGAGCGGAACAGGCGCCCGTCCGTCTTCCTCCGCGGTCCTGATGCGGAAGAGACCGCGGATGGTCAAAAGCCGCGCGCTTTGTTCGTTGAGCAGCTTGGCGAACGCGTCGTAGCGATCGCGCGCGTTGCCACGCACGGCATGCTGCAGTAGGGAGACCGTCTCCGGCGTCCAATTGTGGGTCTCTCCGCGCACGCGATAGGCGTATTCGCCGCCGACTTCGAGCGCCGCGCTCAGGACCGGCGAATTGCCGAACGCGTCCGCGTGGCGGCGCTGCGTCTCCTGGGCGATTTCGGCGAGACCCGCGCCCTCGATCGAAGTCGCCGTGCCGAAGAAGAATTCGTCGATGAATGCGCGGGAAAGGCCGACGGCGTCGAAAATCTGCGCGCCGCAATAGGACTGGTAGGTTGAAATGCCCATTTTCGACATGACCTTGAGGAGGCCCTTGTCGACCGACTTGATGAAGCGCTTGACCGCTTCATAGCCGCTGATCGGCTCCGGCAAGTCCTTGGACATCGCCGTCAGAGTCTCGAAGGCGAGATAGGGATTGATCGCTTCAGCGCCATAGCCCGCGAGGCACGCGAAGTGATGGATCTCGCGCGCTTCGCCTGTTTCGACCACGAGACCGACGGAGGTGCGAAGTCCCTTGCGGATGAGATGATGATGGACGGCGGCTGTCGCCAGGAGGGCTGGAATCGGGATTCGATCCGGACCGACCATGCGATCGGAAAGGATGATGATGTTGTAGCGGCCATGAACCGCTGATTCCGCACGTTCGCAGAGCCGCTTGAGCGCGTCGCTCATGCCGGCTGCGCCCTTCTTGACTGGATAGGTGATGTCGAGGGTCTTGGTGTCGAACGAATCCTCAAAATGACCGATGCAGCGGATCTTCTCCAGGTCCTCGTTGGTCAGGATCGGCTGGCGCACCTCGAGCCGGTTGCGCCTGGCCGCGCCGTCAAGGTCGAACAGATTGGGCCGCGGTCCGATGAAGGAGACCAGACTCATTACCAATTCTTCGCGGATCGGGTCGATCGGCGGGTTGGTGACCTGTGCAAAGTTCTGCTTGAAGTAGGTGTAGAGAAGCTTCGACTTCGACGACAGCGCCGAAATCGGCGTGTCCGTTCCCATCGAGCCGACGGCTTCCTGTCCGGTGGCCGCCATCGGCGCGAGCAGGAGCGCGAGATCCTCCTGGGTGTAGCCGAAAACCTGCTGGCGATCGAGCAGGGACACGTCTGTGCGCGAGGCGCGCGGCTCGACCGGCTTCAGATCCTCGAGCACGATCTGACCCTCGCGAAGCCAGGCGCTGTAAGGCTGGGCGCGCGACAGCGTCTGCTTGATTTCCGCGTCCGAAACGATGCGGTGCTGCTCGAGATCCACCAGCAGCATTTTTCCCGGCTGCAGGCGCCACTTGGCGACGATCGTCTCTTCAGGCACTGGGAGCACGCCCATTTCGGAGGCCAGAACGACGAGGTCGTCGTCGGTGACGAAATAGCGCGCGGGCCTCAGGCCGTTGCGATCCAGCGTTGCGCCAATCTGGCGTCCGTCCGTGAACGCCATCGCCGCCGGGCCGTCCCACGGCTCCATCAATGCGGCGTGATATTCGTAGAAGGCGCGCCGCTCCTCGTCCATCAGCGGATTGCCGGCCCAGGCCTCCGGGATCAGCGTCATCATCGCGTGGCTGAGCGAATAGCCGCCCTGAACGAGAAACTCGAGCGCGTTATCGAAGCAGGCGGTGTCCGATTGGCCTTCGTAGGATATCGGCCATAGCTTCGCGATATCAGCGCCGAAGAGTTCGGAGGCGACGCTCGCCTGACGCGCCGCCATCCAGTTGACGTTGCCCCTGAGGGTGTTGATTTCGCCGTTGTGCGCGACCATCCGATAAGGGTGCGCAAGGCGCCAGGATGGAAAGGTGTTGGTCGCGAACCGCTGATGGACCAGCGCGAGCGCGGTCTCGAACCGCGGGTCCATGAGATCGCGGTAGTAGGGCGCAAGCTGCCCCGCCAGCACCATTCCCTTGTAGACGATGGTGCGGGCCGACAATGAGACCGGGTAGTATTCCAGGATCTCCCGCGTCCCGATCGCGACCACGCGATTGGAGATGACCTTGCGAACGACGAAGAGCCGCCGCTCAAACTCGTCTTCGCTGGCGAGTCCGGCGGCGCGCCCGATGAAGATCTGCTGCATCACCGGCTCAACGGCCTTGACGCGTGCGCCAAGGCCGGAATTGTCGACCGGGACGTCGCGCCAGCCGAGTACGTTCAGGCCTTCGGCGGCGACGACCTCCTCGACGATTCCGCGCGCCTGCTGTCTGGCAGCGGCCTGGCGCGGCATGAAGAATTGGCCGATTGCGTAATGACCGTGCGCCGGCAGGTCGAATCCCAGCTGTGCGCATTCGGACACAAAGAACGCGTGCGGGATTTGGGTCAATGCGCCACAGCCGTCACTGAGCGATGGATCCGCGCCCACCGCGCCGCGGTGGTCAAGGTTGATCAGAATCTGCAGGCCCTTTTCGACGATGGCGTGCGACTTGCGGTTCTTCATGTCGGCGACAAAGCCGACCCCACATGAATCGTGCTCTTTGGTCGGATCGTAGAGCGCATGAGCGGACGGCGTCAGGGGATCCCGACCGGGATTGGACGTGCCGAAGCCGCCGCCCGCCTTGTCCAACTTGGCTCCAGGTAAGGCGTTCATCTCTTGGCTCCCCGGGTCGGCCGCGGATTTCGGGTGACCCTCATTTTGCAAATTTTTCGGCGTATCAAGAACAACGGCGGCTGCTGACGCGCAGCCTCGAAGGCGTCACGCGTCCGATTTTTTTCGGTCCGCTTTTGTCGTTCGATCCGACAACGCTTGAGCCTCGCTTTTTTGCCGCCGTTGGAGCCCTGGCTCCGTCCGAAATGGTCAGCAAAACTGTCCTATTTTCCGACCATGACAGAAATGGCTCCCGGGCACAAGCAGTCGGCGCGCATTTTCTTGCCGCGCCCGTCCCGCGCCGGGGCGAATTGCCATGGCGGCGCAATCTGACGCAAATTGCGCCTCGGGTTGGACGGGAGCAAGCATGAATTTCGCCAGTGACAATAGCGCGGGCGTTGCGCCGCAGATTCTGGACGCGCTCATCGCTTCGTCGCGCGTCAGTGCGCCCGCCTATGGCGCCGATGACTACACCGCGCGAGCGGAAGCGCGTCTGAGCGACGTGTTCGAGACCAGGATCGCGGCATTCCTGGTCGCGACGGGGACGGCGGCGAATGCGCTTGCGCTTTCGGCGCTCGCCCACCCCTGGGACGCGGTCTTCTGTCACGAGGAAGCGCACGTCCACGACGATGAATGCGGCGCGCCGGAACTGTTTACCGGCGGGGCGAAGTTGGTCGGAACCGCGGGCGAGGGCGGCAAGATCACGCCCGAAGGCTTGCGGGAGACCTTGGGGAGGTTTCCGCGCGGGCTGGTCAAGTCCGCGCAGCCGGGCGCGCTGTCGCTGTCCCAGGCGACCGAAGCGGGGACGGTCTATAGCGCAAGCGAGGTTTCGGAGCTGAGTTCCATCGCCCGGCGCAACGGGATCGGCGTGCATATGGACGGGGCGCGGTTCGCCAACGCGCTCGTTTCGGTCAAGGCGACCCCGGCCGACATGACGTGGCGGGCAGGCGTCGACATTCTCACCCTCGGGGCGACCAAGAACGGGGCGCTCGCTTGCGAGGCCGTAGTGTTTTTCGATTCCGCGCGGGCGGCGAATTTCGCCTTCCGGCGCAAGCGCGGCGGCCAGACTTTGTCCAAGGGACGCTTTCTCGGCGCGCAGATGGAGGCCTACCTCGCCGATGGGCTCTGGCTGCGGCTCGCCGAGCGCGCGAACGCCTCGGCGCGCCGGCTCGCCATTGACCTTGCGGCGGCCCCGGGCCTGCGCCTCGCGTGGCCGACCGAGGCCAACGAGGTCTTCGTGGTCGCGCCGACCGCGATAGTCGAGCGCTGGCGCGCGGCCGGGGCGAAATTCCACGAGTGGAGCACCCGAGCGCTCGCGCCGGAGCGCGCGCCGCGAAGGGGCGAAACGCTGGTGAGGCTCGTGACGTCCTTCGAAACCGCATCGAGCGAAATCGATCGGCTCCTCGAGCTTTGCGCGGGCGTCCCCGCCTCGGCCGCGGCGACGCAATAGATCGAGCCGCGACCGGCGGTGTCCGAGCCGACAAAAAAGGGCGCCCCGAAAGGGACGCCCTCTTTTTTCGCCTTTGGCGCGGTTCGCCTTACGCGGCCTGAGCGGAAGGGGCCTTGACCGCCTCGATCGTTTTGCCCTTGCCGATCGCGATGGTGCGCGGCTTCTGGGCCTCGGGAACCTCGCGCACGAGGTCGATGTGCAGGAGGCCGTTCTCGCTGACCGCCCCGGTCACGACGACATGGTCGGCGAGTTGGAAGCGGCGCTCGAAGGCGCGGGCGGCGATGCCCTGGTAGAGCATGTCGCGGTTCTCGTCCGTCTTCGGGGCCTCCTTCGATCCGCGTACGGTCAGCGTGTTTTCGCGCGATTCGACATTAAGCTCACTCTCGCCGAAGCCGGCGACCGCGAGTGTAATCCGGTAGGCGTTCTCGCCGGTGCGCTCGATGTTGTAGGGCGGATAACTCGGGACGCTCTGATCGCCGCCGGCGACCCGGTCGAGCATCGAGAAGAGCCGGTCGAAGCCGACGGTTGAACGATAGAAGGGGGAAAGATCGGTGTTCAACATGGGTTACATCCTCTATAGGGAGCGACATAACGGCTTGCGTCCCGAAGATTGGCGGCGCCGGCCGTTGCGGGTCCTGACGACCCCGCATCGGTAATTTTTGGCTGGACAGGGGCAAATTCAAGGGCCGGGGCGCCGCCTTCGCCACAAAAAGCGCAACCTCCGCGTTCAAGGGGACTTTTTGCCGGGCGCGGTTCGCCCGGCGGAGGGAATCGCGCAAAGAGGGGCCGCCGCCTCAGGATATCGAGGTCCAAGACACATGCTGAAATCAATCTCGTTCATGGCTGCGGTCGCCGCAGCCCTGTGTTTCACCGCCGCGGCTTACGCCGCCCAAAAGGGCCCGCAAACCGAAGAGGATAATCAGCCGCCCAAACCGCTGCCGCCGTTACAGAAGAACTTTCCGCTCGACCAGACCTGGTCGCTGCGCGAGCTCAACGGCAAGCCGGTGCCCCCCGGACTGGATATCAGCCTGAAGATCGATGGGACCCTGCGGGGCTCGGGCTACACTGGCTGCAATTCGTGGTCGGCGACGATGTATCCGGTCAAGGACCAGCATCTCGCGGTCGGGCCCTATGCGCTGACCAAGAAGGAATGCCCCAAGGACGTCAAGGCGCTGGAGATGGGATTCCTGTCCGCGCTGCTCGGGAGCCCGGCGTGGGACCTGGTCAACGGCGATCTCGTCATCAAGGGACCGCGCGGCTCGATGCGGCTTGCCCGCTCGCTTTGAGCCTCATCCCATGATCAGGCCGCGGGCTGTGGCTCAGCGACGACCGCCGGGGCGCCGTCGCGGGTTTCGAACGCGATCCGCCGCTTGTGGAACTGGCTGATCGTGCCCTGATGGCCGATCGAGACGATCGTCGTGCGGGGCAGCGTTTCGATGATCGCTCGATAGAGATTGGCCTCGCTCTTCTCGTCGAGCGAATTGGTCGATTCGTCGAGGAACAGCCAGTCCGGCTCGGCCAGGAGCGCGCGGGCGACCGCGAGCCGCTGCTGCTCGCCGCCGGATAGCCGCAT
>DATGHB010000348.1:0-10147 GCA_035308265.1 Roseiarcus sp. | reverse complement strand
GGCTCATATTCCTGGTCCTCCTCGCCGGCGGCTTCTTCCGCTCGCTGGTCTTCACCTCACTCAACGCCATCAGCTACTCCGACATCGATCCCCCGCGGATGAGCCGCGCGACCAGCTTCGCCAGCGTGTCGCAGCAGACCTCCGGCGCGGTCGGGGTGGCGCTCGCGGCGATCTGCGTGGAAACGATCCAGTTCGGCTTCGGCGATTCCGACCTTCGGGCGCGCGATCTCTCGCTCGCCTTTGTCCTGGTGGCGATCGTCTCGAGCCTGTCCGTGCTGATCTTCGCCCGGCTCAAGTCCGACGCGGGCGCCGCGGTGTCGGGGAAGCGCGCGCCGCCCGCGCACGCCCAGCCCGCGGCGGCGGAGTGAGGGAGCGCAGCGCCTTTAGCGTCCCCACCAGCCGAATAGGCCGCCGACGCGGCCGCCGGTGTCGAAAGCGTGTTTCTGTTTGGCGTCGAGGCTCGAGTAGAACGCCTCGAGCTTGGGTTCGACCGCCTTCATTCCGTCGAGCTGGGCTTGCGCCATTTTCTCGCCGAACGCGAGCCGGCCGGGCGATGTCGAGAGATCGGGCTTCGTATCGCACAACGCCGTCCTGGCGGCAGCCGCGCTCGCCGCCGAGGCGTCCTCCAGGTCCTTGAGCGCCGCCTTTTGAGCGTCGCTCAGATTGAGCCGCTTCGCCAGGCGATCGACATTGTCGGCCGGCGCCGCCTTGCCGTTGCACAGGCCCTCGATCATCTTCGAGGCGAGCCACGCGTTTTGCGCGCTCGCCGGCGCCGGCGCCAGGGCCAGACCCGCCACGGCCGCCAAAAGAACAGAGCGCATCGCACTCCCCCTTCGTTCGATGGCGCCCGCCTGGCGCCAAGGGAAGCCGGATGGAATCGCAAAAGCGGCCCCCCGGCAAGCCGCGCGCGGCTCAATCCAGAAGGTCCGGCTGCTCATTGACGATGCGCGCGTAGAGCGGCTGGAACTGGAACCAGCCGGCGAAGGGATTGCCGGTGATCTTGTAGGCCTGCGCCGCGGCTTCAGGCGAAATCTGCTTCAGAGCCTCGCCGGGCTTCAGCGCCGCCTCTGCGATGAGCTGCACCTGGCAGGAGCGCTCCATGGTGATGAACCACCACACCGCCTCGTCGACCGTCTGGCCCACGGTGAGGAGGCCGTGGTTGCTGAGGATCGCCGCCTTCATCTTGCCGATCGCGCTGGCGATGCGATGGCCCTCGTCGAGCTCGACCGCCACGCCGCCGAAATCGTCGTAGAGCGCGTGGTCGTTATAGAAGGCGCAGACGTCTTGGGTGATCGGCGCCAGCTTCCGCCCCAGCGTCGAAAAGGCTCTGCCATAGGTCGAGTGGGAATGGGCGGCGGCGACCGCGTCCGGCCGCGCGGCGTGGACGCGCGAATGAATGACGAAAGCGGCTGTGTTGACCGGATAGGCGCCCTCGACGACGTTTCCCTTGTGATCGCAGCGGATCAGGTTCGAGGCCTTGACCTGGCTGAAATGGACGCCGAACGGATTGACCCAGAACGTGTCCGGAAACTCAGGGTCGCGCGCGGTGATGTGGCCCGCGACCCCCTCGTCGAAGCCGAATTTCGAAAACAGCCGGAAGCCCGCCGCGAGCCGCTGCTTGCGGTGGCGCCGCTCCTCAGCTTGGGTCGCGAATTTCGGCGGCGTCGGCAGTTTCCCCATCAGCGCCGCCGGATCGGCGGGGGCTTCTGCTTCCTTGGCCCGCACGTTCATGATGGCTCCTCCCGCGTCAGCCCTGGCTCGGCCGGGAGCATAAGACCAATCGCGGGGCGCGTCAGCATACACGTTGCTGGCGAGGGTCGCCGAATCTCAGGCGCCCGTGATCTGATCCCTCGCGCCCCGGAACCCGGTCGCCAGCAGGTAAAGCTCGGCGCTGTCGGCGCGGCTCGCCTTCGGCTTTACATGGCGTACGCTCGCGAATTCCCGCTTGAGGCGGGCGAGGAGCTCGCCCTCGGCGCCGCCCTGGAGCACCTTGGCGAGGAAGAAGCCGCCCGGCGCGAGGATTTCGCTGGCAAATTCGGCGGCGAGGTCGACCAGGCCCATGATGCGCAATTGATCGGTCTTGCGATGACCGGTGGCGTTCGCCGCCATGTCGGAGAGGACGCCGTCGGCTCTCGCGCCCAGCCATTCGCGCAAAGCGGCGGGGGCTTCGGCGTCGTGGAAATCCATTCGCCGGAACTCCGCGCCTTCGACCCCATCCATGTCGAGAAGATCGATGGCGATCACCCGCCCCCTGCCCTCGCGGGCGCCGACCCGTGCGGCGGCGACCTGGCTCCAGCCGCCGGGCGCGGCGCCGAGATCGATAATGCGCTGGCCGGGCTTGAAAAGCTTATGCTTGTCGTCGATCTCGATCAGCTTATAGGCGGCGCGCGAGCGGAAGCCTTCGCGGCGGGCCTGAGCGACATAAGGGTCGTTGAGCTGGCGTTCGAGCCACCGGGCGGAGGCGGGCGAGCGCTTGCGGGCGGTCTTCACCCGGACTTTCAGCGCCCGGCCGCCCTCGCGCCCCGAGCCGCTTTTTGTCACCAGCGCTCGCGCGGACGCCGGTGCGGGCCGACCCCATCGGCGCGCATCATGTGGCTGAGGATTCCTTCGCGCAGGCCCCGGTCGGCGATGCGCAGCCGTTCGGCGGGGAAATGCGCCCGGATCGCCTCGAGGATGGCGCAGCCCGCGAGGACCAGATCGGCGCGCTCATGCCCGATGCAGGCGTTGGCGGCGCGCTCGGCGTAGCTCATCGCCCGCAGACGCGCGATCGCCGCGTCGACCTCTGCCCGGCCGAGCCACAGCGCGTCGACCGCGCGCCGGTCGTAGCGCGGCAGGTTGAGATGGACGCCCGCGATGGTGGTGACGGTGCCGGAGGTGCCGAGAAGGTGGAAGCGGTCGCAGCGCGCCTCGTCAGCCACCTTCGCGACGAAAGGAGCGAGCGCCTCCGAGACATGCGCGGTCATGGCGGCGAAGGCCGCGTCGCTCACGTCGACGCCGCCGAACCTCTCGGCCAGCGACACCACCCCGAGTCTCAGCGACTCCCACGCCTTCACCCGGGCGCCTCCATGCGGCGCGGAAGGATCGAGTCCGAGCCAGATGATCTCCGACGACCCCCCGCCGATGTCGAACATCACCGTCGAACGGGCGTCCTTGTCGGCGAGCTCGCCGACCCCGGCCGCGGCGAGATGCGCCTCGGTCTCGCGGTCGACAATTTCGAGATCGATCCTGAGCCGCTCGCGAATCATGGCGACGAAGTCGGCCCCATTGGCGGCCGAGCGGCACGCCTCGGTCGCTATGGTGCGCGCCCGCGTCACCCCGCGCGCCATCATCTTGTCCCGGCATATCTTCAAGGCTTCGAAGGTTCGTGCGATCGCCGCCTCGCTCAGGCGCCCGCTCGCCGACAGGCCCTCCCCTAAGCGAACGATGCGCGAGAAGGCGTCGATGACGCGGAATCCCTCCGCGGTCGGCCGCGCGACCAGGAGCCGGCAATTGTTGGTGCCCAGATCGAGCGCCGCATAGGTGCGAGCCGAGCCATTGCGGGCGCCGGTGGGACCGTCAGACGTTGAAAACGGCGCGCGAAATCCGGCGTTCGGATTCCACGCTGAAGCCTCGCTCACGCACCCTCCCCAGCGACAGTTCGAACGCTCCTGCCCCGGGAGGCGTCCCCTGGTGAAAGGAGTGTAGCGATCCCGCGCGCGGATGCAACGCGCCGGGTGTATATCACGGCTTGAAGAACGGATGGCGAATTTTGTCGCCGACCTTGAGCCTGATCGAGGCCGCCGTCCCGCCGTTCAGTTCGAGCACCGCGACGCAAGGCCCGCCGGACGGGACGATGCGCTCGGACAACGGCTCGGCGTTGGCGGCGATGTGGGTAACGACCCCGGAGGGCGCAATGAAGATCATGTCGAGCGGGATGTAGGTATTCTTCATCCAGAAAGCCACCGGCGCGTCGCGGTCGAACTCGAACAGCATACCGTGGTCGGCGGCCATGTAGCGCCGGTCCATGAGTCCGCGCTCGCGGCTTGCGTCGTCGGCGGCGACCTCGACCTGGAAGACGTGCCGCCCCGTGGAGGTCTCGATCGTGAGCGATTGAAGCCCCTCGCCGACGGCTGGCGCGCCGGCGGAGGCGGCGAGGAAGACGGCGGCAAGCGCCGCCCCGAGCCAAACCCCCGTCGCCCTCATTGCACCGCTCCTTAAGGCCGTGCGCGGTCGTCGCGCGACGCGCCTCGAGCCCCGGTTTCAAGAGCAAGGCGAGGACCGCGTCAAGGCGCCCGAGCCGCGGAGGCCATGAGGGCCGGCGTTTAGTGCGGGGCGAAGATCTTCGAGCCGTCGAGCGGCCTCACCTCGGCCGCCATCAGCCCCTTCGGGCCTGGCCCGAACCGGGCCAGCATGGTGTCGCCCGGCTTCGGATCGACGAAGCCGTAGCGGCGCAAGGTCTCCATATGGACGAAAATGTCCTCGGTGCCCTCGCCGCGGGTGAGGAAGCCGAAGCCCCGGGCCCGGTTGAACCACTTGACGATCACGATCTCGAACGCTCCGACCGAGTTGGCCTGAGCGCGCGTGCGCGCCGACGGAAGCGGCGAGGCCGACGACGGGTCCGGCTCGACGATCGAGATCACCTTGAACACCTGCAACCCGCGTTCGCGCCGATGGGCCTCTGCGACCACCCGCGCGCCTTCGCGAAGGGTGGAGAATCCGTCGCGCCTCAAGACGGTCACATGGATGAGGACGTCAGCCTCGCCGTTGTCCGGGACGATGAAGCCATAGCCCTTGGCGGCGTCGAACCATTTGACCCGCCCCGCGATTTCAATCAGCCCGACAGGGCTTTCATCGCCTTGCGCGACACGCGCCGCCGCTTCCGACGGCTTTACAAAGTCTTCGCTCAATTCGTCCCCCACTCAACGCGTCGGCTAAAACCTGTCTCGCCGCCCATGAACCCCTTGCGCGTCGCGATTGGGACCATCCGCTCGGGCGCCGCCAAAACGGCGGAGACCCGCAACGCAAGTGATTCTCTTGCCACGATACCAAATCGCTCGGCGCTGAATACAGAAAACATGCGAAACTTGAGCGGGGCTGTGGACAAAAAAAGCCCGCCGCGCCGCGAGCGGCCGACGGGATCATACAACCTGACGCAGCGGCGCCGCCGCGTATGGCGATCGAGCGGTTGCGCTATTCCGCATCGTCCTCTGGTTCCGGCGGCGGGGCGAGGCCTTCGAGCCCGCGCAGCAAGTCCTCTTCCGTCATTCGGTCGAACTGAACGTCGGCGCCGAGCTCGATCTGAGTCTGCAGATCCGGATTGATCATCGGCGGCGCCGCTTCCGCCTCCGGCTCGTCGATCTCGACGTGCTTCTGCAGCCCATGGATGACATCCTCGCGCAGGTCGCCGGGCGCAAGCTTGCCGTCGCCGATCTCGCGCAGCGCGACCACCGGATTCTTGTCATTGTCGCGCGCGACGGCGAGGGGCGCGCCGGACGAAATCGCCCGCGCGCGGTGACTGGCCATCAGAACCAGATCGAACCGGTTGTCGACCTTCTCGATGCAATCCTCGACGGTGACGCGAGCCATGGAGACTCCTCGGCTTATGAAACGAACAGGGAAATGGGAGCGCGCCTCCTACACCGCGCGCGGAACGGATGCAAGTTTTTCCGGCGCGCGCGGCGCATCTTGAGCCAGCGCCGCTGCACCTCGGCGCGCCGCCCGCATCCGCGCCATGACGGTCGCGAATGCCTCGGCGAAACGCTCGGCGTCCGCTTCAGTCGACGCCCAGCCGAGACTGAGCCGGATGGCGCCGCGCGCGAGCTGAGGCCGAACGCCCATCGCCTTGAGCACATGCGACGGCCCGACCTTGCCGGAGGAGCAGGCCGAGCCTGAACTGACCGCGATCCCTGCCAGATCGAGCGCGATCATAAGCGTCGCGGCCTCGACGCCAGGGACGGCGAAACTGACGGTGTTGGGCAGGCGCGGCGCGCCCTCGGAAAAGATCACCGCGTCGTGGGCGGCCGAACGGACGGCGGCGGTCAGGCGATCGCTGAGCTGAGCCAACCGCGCCGGCTCGGTCGCCGCCTCGGCGAGGCAGACGCGCGCTGCGGCGCCGAAAGCCGCGATCGCCGCGACGGCTTCGGTGCCCGCCCGGGCGCCGCGCTCCTGGCCGCCGCCGCGAATGAAGGGCGCACCGAGACTGATCTCGGGGCCCGCCGCGATGAGGGCGCCCGCGCCCTTGAGACCGCCGATCTTGTGGGCCGACAGCATCAGCGCGTCGGCGCCCAGCGCGGCGACGTCGCAATCGACCCGCCCGGCCATCTGCACCGCGTCGCAGAAGAGAAACCCGCCCGCCGCGTGCGCGATCGCCGCCGCTTCGGCCACCGGCTGCACGACACCCGTCTCGTTGTTCGCCCCCTGCAACGCCACCAGCGCGCGTCCGGGGCGCCGGCACGCCGCCTCGAGCCAGTCGAGATCGACGCGCCCGTCCGGCCGCAACGGCGCCGTCTCCGCCGCCGGGAACCGATGCCCGGACAGGACGCAGGCATGCTCGCCCGCCGAGACGATGAGCCGCTCGAGCGGCGCCGCGTTTCGCCCCGCCCCGAACAGGGGGTTGAGCGCGGCGTTCGCCGCCTCGGCGCCGCCGGACACGAACGTGACGCAACGTGAGTCGACCCCGGCCAGCTGAGCGACCTCGCTCCGCGCGTCCTCCACGATTGCGCGCGCCGCACGGCCCTCGGCGTGAACCGACGAGGGATTGCCGGTCGTTTCCATCGCATGAAGCGCGGCCGCGCGCGCTTCAGGCCGCAACCGTGCGGTTGCGTTATAGTCGAGATAGGCCCGGTTCAATGCGCGCGCGGTCATTGCGGATCCGCTCCTCGCCGCTGGGATGGGATGGACGGCGCGAGTTCATGTTTTTCCTTGCAATTCCGGGCGCCGAGCATGATATGAGGCGGCCTCCGAGCCGAGTCCCCGTCGACTGACCGAGACGGTTTCGCGCTCATTTCAACGCCCGCAAGGCGTCGAGGCGCGCATTCGACGCTCATGCCGAGGCCGCTTCAAGGCGTTTTTGGAGTTTTCATGCCCGAGGTCTTCTTTAGCGGTCCAGCGGGTCGGCTGGAAGGTCGTTTTCATCCCGCCAAGCAGCGCGGGGCGCCGATTGCGGTGGTGCTTCATTCTCATCCCCAATTCGGCGGCACGATGAACAATCAGATCGTCTACAACACTTACTACAGTTTCGCCGAGCGCGGGTTTTCGGTTTTGCGCTTCAATTTCCGCGGCGTTGGGCGCTCGCAGGGCGCCTTCGACCACGGCCAGGGCGAATTGTCGGACGCGGCCTCGGCGCTGGACTGGGCGCAGTCGATCAGCCCGGAGGCCCGCGCCTGCTGGATCGCCGGGGTGTCGTTCGGCTCCTGGATCGGCATGCAGCTCCTCATGCGCCGGCCGGAGATCGAGGGCTTCATCTCGATCGCTCCGCCCGCCAACCGGTTCGATTTCAGCTTTCTCGCCCCCTGCCCCTCGTCCGGACTGTTCGTGCATGGCGACAAGGACCGGGTCGCGCCCCTGAAAGAGGTCCAGGCGCTGATCGAGAAGCTGAAGACCCAGAAGGGCATCATCATCGAGCATGCGGTCATCCCCGAGGCCAATCACTTCTTCGAGGATTGCATGGACGACCTGCAATTGGTGGTCGGGGCCTATCTCGACAAGCGGCTCGGCATGCCGCGGCACGCGCCGCCCCCCGTGCGCAAGGAGCGCGCGAAGCCGGCGGCGCCGCCGCGCGACCACCGATAGAGCCCCGCGAACACACGTGTCCCTGATCACAACGACGGACGAACTCGCTCTCGCCTGCCAGCGGCTGGCGCGCTTTCCGTTCGTCACCGTCGACACGGAATTTCTGCGCGAGACGACGTTCTGGCCAATTCTCTGTGTCGTCCAGCTCGCCTCCGACGACGAGGCGCTGGCGATCGATGCGCTGGCGCCGGGCATCGACCTCGAGCCGCTGTTGCAGCTGATGGCGAATGAGGCTGTGGTCAAGGTGTTCCACGCCGCCAGGCAGGATCTCGAGATTTTCTGGAAGCTCGCAGGCGTCCTGCCGACGCCCGTGTTCGACACCCAGGTCGCGGCGATGGTCTGCGGCTATGGCGAGCAGGTCTCCTACGGCGAGCTCGTCCACTCGGTCTGCCATGTCGGAATCGACAAGTCGTCGCGGTTCACCGACTGGGCGCGCCGTCCGCTGGCGGAAGCGCAGATCGCCTATGCGATCGGCGACGTTACCCATTTGCGCGACATTTACCGGGCCCTCTCGAAGCGGGTTACGACCGCCGGGCGCCAGTCCTGGCTCGACGACGAGATGAAGACGCTGACCTCACCCTCGATTTACGAGCAGCATCCCGAGCGCGCCTGGGAGCGCTACAAAGGCAAGACCCGCAAGCCGCGCGATCTTGCGGTCATGATGGAGCTCGCGGCCTGGCGCGAGAGCGAGGCGCAGGCGCGCGACGTGCCCCGCGCTCGGGTGTTGAAAGACGAGGTCATGATCGAACTTTCGCACGCCGCCCCGCGCAGCGTGGAGGCGCTCGCGAGCCTGCGCGCCTTCCCGCGCGGAATGGAGCGCTCGCGCGCCGGGACGGAGATATTGGCGGCGATCGAACGCGGACTCGAGCGCGACCCCAAAACATTGCCCAAAATCGAGCGCGAGCGGCGCAACGGCGCCAATGTCGGCGCGACCGTCGAACTGCTCAAAGTGCTCCTGCGGCAGGTGAGCGAGGAGAGCGGCGTCGCCGGCAAGCTGATCGCCACCGTCGACGATCTCGAAGCGATCGCCGCGAGCGACAAGGCGGAGGCGCCCGCGCTCAGCGGCTGGCGGCGCAAACTGTTCGGCGAGCGGGCGCTCGAACTCAAGCACGGGCGTCTGGCGCTGACGGTCGAGAACGGCAAGGTCGTCACCCTCGAATGGAAGGACGCCGAGGCGCCGCATTCCGCGGCTTGAGGCCGGGCGAACGCGGCGGGAATGGTTCGTGAGCGCAAGCGTCGACATCGTCTGGCTGCGTGACGACTTCCGCCTCGACGACCAGCCGTCGATCCATGCCGCAGCCGGCCGCCCGGCGCTGTTTGCCTATGTCCACGAGCAAGCGGGCGGCGGCGCCCGCCCGCTGGGCGGGGCGGCGAAATGGCGGCTCGCCCGGTCGCTTGCGGCGTTCGATGCCGCGCTCGCCGCGCGCGGCGCGCGCCTCGATGTCATGACAGGCGACGCCGAAGAGTCGATCCTGGCGCTGGCGGCCGCCGCGAGCGCCGGCCGGATCTTATGGAGCCGCCGTTATGAGGGCGGCGCGACCGCGCTCGATGCCCGCGTCAAGGCGCGGCTGCGCGAGCGCGGGGTCGAGGCGCTCGCCTTCAACGGCCGCCTCATGCGCGAGCCCTGGGAGCTCGCCAAGGCCGGCGGCGCGCCCATCGGCGTTTTTACCGCCTTCTGGCGGCGCCACCGCGCGCTTCCGCCCTTGCCCGTTCCGACGCCGGCGCCTAGTCGCCTCATAGCCGCTCCCTGGCCGAGCGGGGCGCCCGCGCGCGTTTCGATTGAGTCGCTCAAGCTCAGGCCCACGAAGCCCGACTGGTCTAGCGAACTCGGTCTCGGCGAGAGGCCGGGCGAAGCGGGCGCGCTCGCCGCGCTCGAGGCGTTCGCGAAAGGCGCGCTGCGCCGTTATTCGGACGAGCGCGACCGGCTTGCGCCGGGCGCCGCCTCCCTTCTCTCGGGGCATTTGCGCTTCGGCGAGATTTCGCCCCGCCGCGTCGCCCATGCGGTGGAGACCGCCGCCGCCGCGGATCCGACGCTAGCCCGCCCGGCGGACAAGTTCCTGGCCGAGCTCGGCTGGCGCGACTTCGCCGCCGCGCAGCTTCACGCCCACGCCGATCTGGCCGCGCGCCCGATCAAGCCGGGGTTCGAGCGCTTTCCCTGGCGTGACGACGAGCCCAGTTTTCGCGCCTGGGCGAGGGGCGAGACCGGCTATCCGATTGTCGACGCCGGGATGCGGCAATTGTGGCGGACCGGGTATCTGCCCAATCGCGCGCGCATGATCGCCGCTTCATTCCTCGTCAAGCACCTGCTCATCGACTGGCGGCGCGGCGAGCAATGGTTTTGGGACACGCTCGTCGACGCCGACCCGGCCAGCAATCC
>DATGHB010000347.1:0-2598 GCA_035308265.1 Roseiarcus sp. | reverse complement strand
GGCGTCACCCGCTCGCCCGGAATGCCGTCGTCGATAACGGGCAGGCCTCGCATGAGGAGAGCGGCAGCCGGCGCGGGTATCGGTAACACGCCATGCGCGCTATCGATGCGCCCCGATCCGATCGGCAGCGGCGCCGAGGTCCAGCGATCGGCCCCGATGAGCGCGATCAGTTGCGCCGCCGCGACAATATCGACAATCGAATCGACGGCCCCGACCTCGTGGAAGGTCACCGAGTCCGCTTTGACGCCATGCACCTCGGCTTCGGCTTGAGCGAGAAGCGCGAAGACGGCGATCGCATGCGTCTTCACATCCGCGCCGAGCCGCGAACGGTCGAGCTCGGCGCGGATGTCAGCCCACGCGCGGTGGCCGTCATGAGCCTCGTGGGCGCGAGCGTGCTCGCGGCGGTGAGCGCTATGCAGCGGCGGGTCCAACGCCGGCCGATTGGCGCCGACGACAAACCGGCGCCCCGCGAAGGCATGATCGCGGTGCGCCATGAGCCGGCATTCGGCTTCGGCGCCAAGATTGAGGGACGCGATCGCCTGCTCCACCTGCGGCCAGTATTCGGGAAAGGCGTCGAGGAGCGCGCCGACGAACATGTCGCCCGACAGGCCGCCGAGCGGATCGAGATGAATGTCCAACAAACGCTCCCAATTCGACGCGGCCCGCCGATCTCAAAAATAGAGTATAACGCACTCTTGTCAGGTGAGCGCCGGCCGAGCGGTTTTGTGGTAAGCTAGAAGGCCGGCGAGAACGAGAGCGCGCCATGCCAGTCTCTGAACCGATCGCCATTTCCTACGGCCGCGCTGAGCTTAAGCTCCACATGCCCGCCGAAGCGAAAGTGAGCCTGATCGCCAAGGGGAAGCTCAAGAAAATCGCCGATCCCGTGGCGGCGGTCCGGCGCGCGCTCATCGAGCCGGTCGGGTCGGCGCGGCTTGCCGAACTCGCCCGCGGACGCAAAAGCGCCTGCATCCTGATTTGCGATATCACCCGGCCGGTTCCCAACCGTCTTTTCTTAAGGCCGATGGTCGAAACCCTCGTCGCCTCGGGCGTTGCGCTCGACCGCATCCTCGTTCTGGTCGCGACCGGCCTGCATCGGCCCAACGTCGGCAAAGAGCTTGCCGAAGTGGTTGGCGACCCCTGGGTCATGGAACGGGTTCGAATTGAGAACCACGATGCGCGCAACGACGCCGATCACGTCGATTTCGGCGTGACCGCGACGCGCGGAACCCCGGTCAAGCTCGACCGCCGCTTCGTCGAAGCGGATTTGCGTATCGCCACCGGCCTGGTCGAGCCGCATTTCATGGCCGGCTGGTCCGGCGGCCGCAAGGTCGTCGCTCCCGGCGTCGCACACCACGAAACCATCCGCACCTTCCATTCCGCGCGCTTCATGGAAGATCCCCTGGCGGTTCAGTGCAATCTCACCGGCAATCCGCTTCATGAGGAGCAGCTCGAGATCGTGCGGGGGCTCGGCGACCTGTACGGTCTCAACACAATCATCGACGACGATCGCGATCTGAATTACGTGAATTTCGGCGAGATCATCGCCGCCCATGCAGCGGCGGTGGAATTCGTGACTGGCGCGATCCGGGCGCCAACGCGGCGAAGGTTCAAAACCGTGGTCACGTCGGCGGCGGGCTATCCGCTCGACAAGACCTATTATCAAACGATCAAGGGGATGGTCACGCCGATGGACATTCTCGAGCCGGGCGGCTCGCTGATTGTCGCTTCGGAGTGTTCGGAAGGGTTCGGGTCGAAGGAATTTCGCGCCGCCCAGCGGCGCCTGATCGAACTCGGGCCCGACAGGTTCCTCGCCACCCTCACCGCCAAGTCGCTGGCGGACGTCGACGAATGGCAGACGGAAATGCAGCTCAAGCCGATGCGCGTGGGCAGGATCTCGCTCTATACGACGGGCTTGTCCGGCGAGGACCGCGCGTTGACCGGCGTCGAGATGATCGCCGACCTCGATGAGGCGATCGCGCGAAGCATGTCCAGCGCTGGGGATCCTTCGGTGGCGGTGATCCCCGAAGGCCCCTATGTCGTTCCCTTCTACGACGCGGGCTGAGCGCTACGCCGCGGTCGCCCGGGTCCTCGCGGTGAACTTGTCGGCCGGAATCTCGACATCGATTTCGAGCATCGAGACGGAGTCGGCGCGCTCCATCTTCACCGAGAGCTTATCGGGATCGAATTCGATGTGACGCGCGATGGTGGCCAGAAGCTCGTCGCGCAGGATGGCGACGAGGTCGCGTTCGCCGAGCGAGGCGCGCTCATGTGCGAGCAGGATTTGCAGCCGCTCGCGCGCAACCGGGGCGGTCGCGCGGGGTTTGAGGAATCGCAACAGGTTCATGCTGCCCTCCGGCCGAACAGGCGGGTGAAGAAGGTTTTCTTCTCGTCCGGGATCGTCACCGGGGCTGCCGACTCGCCGCCGAGGCGCCGCGCCGCCTCGAGATAGGCGAGCCCGGCGCGGGTGGCCGCGGCGTTGATGGTCACCGGCGCTCCGGTGTTGGAGGCGCGCAGGATCTCCTTGCTCTCGGGGATGACGCCGAGCAGCGGGATCGACAGAATCTCGAGCACGTCCTCGATCGAGAGCATCTCGCCCGA
>DATGHB010000346.1:0-5612 GCA_035308265.1 Roseiarcus sp. | reverse complement strand
CTTACAACGACACCCCAGCGCGCGCGTCCCGCGCTTACGACAGGAACCGGGACGGATTCGTCATCTCCGCCGGGGCGGGCGTGCTGGTGCTGGAGGAATACGGGCGAGCCAAGGCGCGCGGGGCCAAGATCTACGGCGAGATCGCGGGCTACGGGGCGACTTCGGACGGGCACGACATGGTGGCGCCGTCCGGCGAGGGCGCCGCGCGATGCATGCGCCAGGCTCTCGCGCGGGTCAAAATCCCGATCGACTATATCAATCCTCACGCGACTTCGACCCCGATCGGCGATCTCAAGGAGATCGAGGCGCTGCGGGAAGTCTTTGGCTCAGGCGACAAATGTCCGCCGATTTCGGCGACCAAGTCGCTGACCGGTCATTCTCAAGGGGCGACCGGCGTGCACGAGGCCATCTACTCGCTTCTGATGATGCGGAACGGCTTCATCTGCGAGAGCGCGCATATCGACGACCTTGATCCCGCTTTCTCGGACATGCCAATCGTGCGCTCGCGCCTCGACAATGTGAAACTGCGGGCGGCTCTGTCGAACTCGTTCGGCTTCGGCGGGACAAATGCGACGCTGGTGTTCAAGCACGTGGACGCTTGAGCCCTCCAATTTCCAAGCCGCTGAGAAAAGAAACCCCTCCCCCTGAACACCCGATTGACGAGCGCGCGATGAAAACCGGCCTGATGAGCGGCAGACGCGGCCTGGTGATGGGCGTCGCGAACGATCACTCGATCGCCTGGGGCATCGCCAAGGCGCTCGCTGCCGAGGGGGCCGATCTCGCCTTCACCTTTCAGAACGATGCGCTCGGCAAACGGGTCGCGCCGCTGGCCGAAGAGCTCGGCGCGGGGAATCGCCTCCATCGCTGCGACGTCGAGGAGCCAGGCTCGGTCGAGACCCTGTTCGTCGAGCTTGGAAAGGTTTGGGAGAGTCTCGATTTCCTGGTCCATTGCATCGGCTTTTCCGACCGGAACGAACTCAAGGGCCGCTACGTCGACACAACCAGAGAGAATTTCGTTCGCACGATGGTCATCTCGGCGTTCTCGTTCACCGAGATCGCCAGACGCGCCGCGCTCCTCATGCCATCGGGCGGGGCGATGCTCACTCTCACCTTCGGCGGCTCGACGCGCGTCGTGCCGAACTACAATGTGATGGGGGTCGCCAAGGCCGCGCTGGAAGCAAGCGTGCGCTATCTGGCGGCGGATTTCGGCCCTGACAACATTCGCGTGAACGCGATCTCCGCCGGACCGATCCGCACTTTGGCCGGCGCTGGGATCGCGGACGCGCGTTTCATGTTCAATTTCCACCGCGACCATTCGCCGCTGAGGCGCACGGTCACGATCGAGAATGTCGGCGGCGCCGCGGTCTACCTGCTCTCAAACCTCTCCGAGGGGGTGACGGGCGAGGTGCATTTCGTCGACGCGGGCTTTAACATCGTCTCGATGCCCCGTCCGGAAGAGATCGGCGGCTAGTCCGTCCGCCTTTGCCAGGCGCGCCATTGCTTTTCGCCGATTTTGGCGCAGTCTTCGGCCAGACTGTTGTTCCCGTGCGCGAATGTCATGGCCAGAATCCGGAACGAGCGCCGGCCGCTGTCGCCTCGACGGGCGAGCTTCGCCCTTGTCAGCGTCGCCATTGGCGCGCTCGGGCTGATGAGCATTGCGTTTTCCGCGACCGCGGCCGCGAACAAAGGCTCAAACAAAGGCTCCCATCCTCATCAGGCGGGCTTTCGTGAATTCATCGACGCGCTGTGGCCGCTCGCCGCCGAGCGCGGGGTTTCGCGCGCCATCTTCGACCGCGCCTTCGCCGGCGTCTCCTTCGATTCGCAAGTTGTGGCGATGGCCAAATCGCAACCGGAGTTCGTGCGGCCGATTTCGGACTATGTGGCAAGCGCGCTCTCGGCCGACCGCATCGCGCGCGGGCGCGATCGGGCGCGCTCCGAGAGCCTCTGGCTTGGCCGGGCTAAGGAGACTTTCGGCGTCGATAGCGCGGCGATCCTCGGCATCTGGGGGCTGGAGACGGATTTCGGCGGCTTTACCGGCTCGAACAACGTCTTTCAGGCGCTAGCCAGCCTCGCCTATGTGCATTTTCGCGGCGATTATTTCCGCGACGAGCTGCTGGCGGCTCTGGCGATGGTCGACGGCGAGGGCATCGCTCCCTCGCTCATGCGCGGCTCATGGGCGGGCGCCATGGGCCAGACCCAGTTCATGCCGTCGAGCTACCTCGCCTACGCCGTGGCGTTCGAACGGCACGGCCGGCGCGACATCTGGACGAGCGAAGCCGACGCGATCGGCTCGACCGCGAATTATCTGGCCAAGCACGGCTGGACGAAAGGCCTGCCCTGGGGTTTCGAGGTTCGCCTGCCGGCCGCGTTCGCGTTGAGGGACGCGGATTCGTCCTCGCCCGCGCCGTTCTCGTCTTTTGCCGCTCGCGGGGTGAAGAGAGCCGACGGAGCGCCGTTGCCGGAATCGGGCGCTGCCCGGCTCATGATCCTTGCCGGGCTCAGCGGGCCGGTCTTTCTCGTCACCAGCAATTTCGACGTCATCAAGACCTACAACAATTCGACGGCGTACGCGCTGGCGGTAGGTCTGCTCGGCGACGCGGTCGAGGGCGGTCCCGGACTTGTCGCCCAATGGCCGGCCGACCCTCCGCTCACCGCGGCGCAGATTGAGGCGCTTCAAGTCAAGCTGAAGACGATGGGCTACGATGTCGGCGAGATTGACGGGAAGATCGGCGATGCGATGCGCTCGGCGGTGCGCGCTTATCAGGAGCGCAATGGTCTCCAGCCCGACGGCTACGCCGATCTCTCGTTGTTCAGGCGAGTGAGCGTCTTGCCATGATCGTCCTCGAGCGCGCCCTCGCCTGCGCTTGTTTAGGTAGCGGCGCCATGCTAGGCGACCCCGCGGCGTTTGGATTGCCCTTACCGACCGCCAGGAGGCGTTCAGGCGCGCGCATGAGGAGCGGTTGACGATGGCTGACCAGAGCGGCAATGGCGCGGAGACGCCGCAGGCCGGTCCGAGATTCTCGGTTCTCGCCCAATATACGAAAGATTTGTCGTTCGAGAATCCGAACGCCCCGCGCACCCTCGGGCCGCAGCAGTCGGCGCCCAACATTTCGATCCAGATCAATGTGAACGCGCGCCAGCTCGCTCCGTCCGACTACGAAGTGAGCCTCACCCTCGAAGGCGGCGCGGGCCAGGGCGCGGACGCGATGTTCAAGTTCGAGCTCAATTATGCGGGCGTGTTCCGGGTGGAGAACTTTCCCCCCGATCAGGTTCAGCCGGTCGTCATGATCGAAGGGCCGCGCTTGCTGTTCCCGTTCGCGCGCCAGATCATCGCCGACGCGGTGCGCGGCGGCTCCTATCCGCCGCTTTTCATCGACCCGGTCGATTTTCACGCGCTCTATCTGCAGCGCCTGGCCGCAGCCGGGGGTCAGCAGCAGCAGCAGACCGCCTGATCGCCTGTGGAACCGTCACCGCGAGGAGCGAAACGGCGCGGCGATCCACGTTCCACTGGATCGCCGCGTCGGCCTTCGGCCTCCTCGCGATGACGATGTTGAATCGACCTGAAATCATCCCGCTCTAGCGGAACGGGTCAGGCGGGCGCGTCCAGGTAGCGCGTCCAGATCGCCTCGACGATCGAGGTGTCGATATAGCGCGCGTGGATAGCGGCCTCCTCCGGCGCGAGCCACGATCGCCTCGGCGGCCTCGGCTCGGAGCGGACGGGAACGAGGATCGCAAGACGATCCGCAAGCGTCCCCGCATCGGCGAAGGCGAGCGAACGCTGCCGGCCTCCCATGAGTTCGCAATAGACCTCGACCAGAATCTCCGCGTCGAGCAGCGCGCCGTGCCTCGTCCGCCGCGAGCGGTCGATGCGGTAGCGGTCGCATAGGGCGTCGAGGCTGTTTGGCTGCCCGGGGTGCTTCTTTCGCGCGATGGTCAGCGTGTCGACCACCCGCTCCCTGCCGATCGCGTCGCGCCCGAGCCTCGCAAGCTCGGCGTTTACGAAGCGCATGTCGAAATCGGCGTTATGAATGACGAGATTCGACTCGCCGATGAAAGCGAGAAAAGCGTCGACCACGCTGGCGAAGACCGGCTTATCCCTCAGCGCCTCGGCGGTGTGGCCATGGACGCGCATGGCGTCCTCGGGGATGTCGCGCTCCGGATTGAGGAGGACGTGGAAGACTTTGCCGGTCAGGCTTTGATGCACGATCTCGACGGCGCCGATTTCCAGCACCCGATGTCCGTCTGCGGGATCGAGGCCGGTCGTTTCCGTATCGAGCACGATTTCACGCATGGCTGGTCCGGCCTCCCCCCATCGCGGCGATCGAGCGGGTGAATTGAGCGACGACGGCGCGCGTCAGTTCGAGCCTGCCGCGCGTGTCGATGACGAAATGAGCGCGGCGTCTTTTTTCCGCGTCCGAGGTCTGGCGGGAGAGAATCGCATCGAGTTTCGCTTTGGTCATGCCCTCGCGCTTGAGCGCTCGCGCGCGCTGAATTGATTCGGGCGCGCTCACCACGATGACCAGATCGACGCCCGCTTCCCCCCCGGTCTCGAACAGGAGCGGGACGTCGACGACGACGAGCCGCCGGCCGGCGGCCGCCGCGCGCTTGAGGAACTGAGCGCGGGCTTCAGCCACCGCCGGATGCACGAGCTCTTCGAGGCGCTTGAGCGCCTCGGCGTCGCCCAGCACTCGCGCCCCGAGGCGCTCACGATCGACTTCGCCTGAGACCGTCACCCCCGGAAAGGCGGTCTCGACGGTCTTCGCGCCGGCGCCGGCGTAGAAGTCGCGCACGGCGTGGTCCGAGTCGAAGGTCGGAACGCCGAGCTCGGCGAACATGGCCGAGACCGTCGATTTTCCCATCGCGATCGAGCCCGTCAGCCCGGCGACGATCATCGCGCCGCTTCCTCGAGGACTTCGGCTTCGACGAGCGCGCGGAGTTCCGGCGTCACCCTCGGGCGCTGGCCAAACCAGCGCGCGAAGGCAGGCGCCGCCTGGTGGAGCAGCATGCCAAGCCCCTCGACGGAGCGCAGTCCGCGCATCCGGGCGCTTTCGATCAGCGGCGTCCGCAAGGGAACATAAACGGCGTCCGCGACGACCGCCCGCTCCGGGAGCGCGCCGAGGTCGACCGCGAGCGGCGGCTGTCCGGCCATGCCGAGCGCGCTTGCGTTGACGAGCAAGTCGGCTTTGGGCAGTTCCGCCGCAAGATCAGCCCAGGATATCGCCGTCGCCGGATCGCCGAAATGGGCGGCCAGCGTTTCCGCGCGGGCCTGCGTCCGATTGGCGATGGCGATGCGCTGAAATCCGCGTGAGATCAGGGCATGGACGATCGCTCTCGCCGCACCGCCGGCGCCGATGACCGCAGCCGTTTTTCCACGGGTCCCCCAGCCAGGGGCGCTTTCGTCCATGTTGGCCAGAAAGCCGGCGACGTCGGTGTTGTCGCCCATCAGGCGGCCGTCCTCGCGCCACAGCGTGTTCACCGCGCCGAGCGCCTCCGCGACCGGCGTTCGCCAGTCGCAGACGGCAAAGGCCGTTTCCTTGTGGGGCACGGTGACATTGGCGCCGAGGAGCCCGTCCTTGCCGATCGTGGCCGCGAACTCGCGAAATTCTCCCGGC
>DATGHB010000345.1:0-2636 GCA_035308265.1 Roseiarcus sp. | reverse complement strand
CGCGAACAGCCCGACATAGGGGCCGCCGAAATTCAGCGCATTGCCGAGTCCCTGCCCCTCGCCGACGGCGATGTCGGCGTCCATCTCGCCAGGCGAGCGCAGAAGCCCGAGCGCGACCGGATCGGTGAACACGGCGATCAGCAGCGCGCCCTGCGCATGCGCCGCCTCGGCAATGGGTTTCAGATCGCGCGGGTTGCCGAAGAAATCGGGCGACTGCACGATCACGCAGCTCGTCTCGCCGTCGATCGAAGCAGCGATGTCCTCGCTCGCCTTCAAATCCGGCGGCAGGGGGACGATCCGCTCGCCCGCCATGTGCGCGAGCGTCGCGCAGACATCGGCATATTGCGGATGAAGCCCGCCGGAAATCACCGCCTTACTCCGGCGCGTGAGACGATGGGCCATCAGCATCGCCTCGCCGCACGCGGTCGAGCCGTCGTACATCGAGGCGTTGGCGACCTCCATTCCCGTCAGCGCCGCGACCTGGGTCTGGAACTCGAACAGGACCTGCAGCGTCCCTTGGGCGATTTCCGGCTGGTAGGGGGTATAGCTGGTGAGAAACTCGGAGCGCTGGATGAGATGATCGACGGTCGCGGGAATGTGGCGCCGATAGGCGCCGGAGCCGAGAAAGAACGGAACCGATCCGGCCGCGACGCTGCGGCCAGCGATTCGATTCATCGCCCGCTCCACCGCCATTTCGCTCATTCCCAGCGGCATGTCGAGAAGCCCATCGATCCGCTTGTCGGCGGGAATGTCGGCGAACAAAGCCTCGATGTCGGCGACCCCGATGCGGGTCAGCATGGCCTCGCGTTCGTGTCCATCGAGCGGCAGATAGCGCATGGCGTCAGCCCAAAGTCTTGAGAAAATCGGCGTAAGCGGCTTCATCCATGAGGCCTGCGAGTTCGCCCGGGTCGGCGAGCTTCAGGCGAAAGAGCCAGCCGTTCCCGAGCGCGTCCTCGTTGATGAGGCCCGGCGTCGACTCGACCTCCGAATTGACTGCGACCACCTCGCCCGAAACCGGCGCGAAAACGTCACTCGCCGCTTTCACGCTTTCAACCACCGCGGCCGCATCGCCCTTTTTCAGCATTTTCCCGACCGGGGGCGTCTCGACGAAGACGACGTCGCCGAGTTGCGCCTGCGCATGCTCGCTGATGCCGACGACGCCTTCGGCCCCCTCGACGCGCACGTATTCGTGGTCCTTGCTGTAGCGGATCTCCGGCATCATGCGCTCCCTGCTCAACCGCGGTAATAGGCGTGGCGATGAAACGGCAGTGCGGCGATGCGGGCGCTCAAGGGCTTGCCGCGCACCATGAGACCGACCGGCGTCCCGACCGTCGCATGGGCCGAAACGACGAAGCCCATTGCGATCGGCCCGCCAACGCTCGGTCCGAACCCGCCCGAGGTCACGGTTCCGATCCTGCCGCCGTCGCTTGAGACGATCTGCGTCCCCTCACGCGCCGGCGCGCGTCCGTCCGGCCTGACGCCGACCCTGAGCCGCGCCGGTCCGTTCGCGAGCGCGTCCTGAATGCGCTTCGCCCCGGGAAAGCCGCCCTCGATCCTGCGGCGCTTCTGAATCGACCAGACGAGCGCGGCCTCGACCGGGTCCACCGTCTCGTCGAGCTCATGCCCATAGAGGCAAAGACCGGCCTCCAGTCTCAGCGAATCACGGGCGCCGAGGCCGACCGGCGCGACATTGGGCTCACTCAGGAGAAGGCGCGCCAAGCGGTCCGCTTGCGCCCATCCAAGCGAAATCTCATACCCGTCCTCGCCGGTATAGCCCGAGCGCGAGACCAAGGTCTCGAAGTCCCCGATTCTGGCGGGCCGCGCGCTCATGAACGCCATGGCCTCGAGCCCCTCGCCGGAAGCGAGGCGTGTGAGCGTCGGCGCGGCGAGCGGGCCCTGAAGCGCGATCAGCGCGGCTCGAGGAAGCGGGGTCAGCCGGATTCCGGCGGGCAGCCGCGCGGCGATCAGGGCGAAGTCGACCGCCTTTCGCGCGGCGTTGACCACCAGCCTCAATTCCCCGTCCGCGCCGGGCGGGCGCGTGACCATCAGATCGTCGACGATCCCGCCCTCGTCGTTGAGCAATTGCGTATAGCGCTGGCGCCCGGGCGCGAGACCAAGAAAATCGGCGGGGCAAAGCTGTTCGAGAAACCCCGCGACGGCGGCATGACCGGCGCCCTCGATCAGCGCCTGGCCCATATGCGAAACATCGAACAGGCCGGCGGCGTTGCGGGTGTGCAGGTGCTCGGCGAGGATTCCGGCCGGATACTGGATCGGCATGTCGTAGCCCGCGAAAGGGCCCATGCGCGCGCCAAGCTCGACGTGCAAAGCGTGGAGCGGCGTCTTCAGGATGGGTGCGTCGGTCATGGGCTTAGGCCAATCGTGAACAGGCGCCGCGGCGCAGGAGCCCGCATCGCTGCGGCCCCGACGCTCGCGCCCCCTCTGTCCCATGACCTGAGAGATTTCCCGCTTCTTTAAGCGGTTACCCCCGTCGGTGGGCGAACGCCGGGGCGCCCGCCGCTTTCCAGAGCGTCATCACTTGCGCGGTCCCTTTTGCCTGAGCGTTTCCGGGGCGGTTGCGCCGTCGGCGCCGGCGTTTTGAGGCGCCGGACTCTTCCGCGAAGTGTCTTCGACTGACG
>DATGHB010000344.1:0-5920 GCA_035308265.1 Roseiarcus sp. | reverse complement strand
CCGCTTTCCGGGCTTGGGCGAGCCGCGCGGCATCTTCGACAAGCTCGAGGATTGCGCCACCATCCATCAGCTCACGCGTGCAACGCCGACCTGCTCGCCCCATTTCCCGTGGGACAAGGTCGACGATTATCGGGAGCTTGCCGAGCGCGCGGCCGCGCTCGGCGTCGGTTTCGACGCGGTCAATTCCAACACCTTTCAGGACGCGGCCGGCCAGAAACTTTCCTACAAATTTGGCTCGCTCGCCCATCAGCAGAAGGCGGTGCGCGATCAGGCGGTGGCGCACAATCTCGAATGCATCGAGATCGGCCGGAAGCTGGGGTCGAAGGCGCTGACGGTTTGGATCGCCGACGGTTCGAATTTCCCCGGCCAGTCCAATCTCAATCGCGTCTTCGACCTCTATCTCGAGTCGATGGCCGAGATCTACGCGCAATTGCCCAATGACTGGCGCGTGTTCATCGAGCACAAGCTCTACGAGCCGGCCTTCTACTCGACCGTCATCTCAGACTGGGGTTCGAGCCTGATGGCGGCTCAGGCGCTGGGACCGAAGGCCCATTGCCTGGTCGACCTCGGGCATCATGCGCCGAGCGTCAACGTCGAGCAGATCGTCGCGCGGCTGATCCGCGCCGGACGGCTCGCGGGTTTCCATTTCAACGATTCAAAATATGGCGACGACGACCTCGACACCGGCTCGATCGACCCGTTCCGCCTATTCCTGGTCTTCAACGAACTCGTCGGCGCCAGCGCGCGCGGCGCGCCGGGCTTCGACCCGGCCTACATGCTCGACCAGTCGCACAACGTCACCGATCCGATCGAGAGCCTGATGGCCTCGGCGATGGAAACGCAGCGCGCCTATGCGCAGGCCCTCATCGTCGATCGCGACGCGCTGGCCAGCGCGCAGGCGGGGAACGACGTCATGCTGGCCCACCGGATTTTGAAGGCCGGCTTCGTCGCCGACGTCACGCCGATTCTGGCCGAGGCGCGCCGGCGCAATGGCGGGGCGATCGATCCGATCGCGGTCTATCGGGTGTCGAACTACCGCAAGATCAAAGCCACGGAGCGCCCCGCGGTCGGCGGTTCGTCGTCAGGGATCGTTTAGCGCGGCGCAGCCCCTAACCCGCGACGCAACGCCGCGGGGACTTCGCCGAGCGCGCCCGCGCCGCTCTCCAAAAGGACGGCGCGGTTCCTTTCCTCGAAGCGATTCCTATTCGGCCGGCGTCGCCGACACCGCCTCGACGGGAATCGTCGCCGGCTCGACCTCGCGCCGGAAGCGCCGCCACGCCATGCGGACATCGCGGAACAACCTCACCCAGGCGTTCGGCGCCTTGAAGTGCGACGCGAACTCCCGGTTCTGCTCCATGGGCGTCCAATAGAACTGGCGCCAGGTCTTGAACATCGAATGGAGCTCGTCCGCCTGCTCCGGCCTCACCGACATGGCCGCGCAGCCGCAAAGCGCGTCGATCGTCACGCGTCCTTTCCGATCGAACTGGAAGCGGTGGCGGCTGGGCACATGGTTCAGCCAGCCATGAGAAAATTCGAAATCGGACGGCTGGAACCTGAGCGCGGCGATCATCGGGGCGACGTCCAGATAGCGAACCGAATGCCCTGAAGCGAGTGCGTATTCTACGTTTGGCATCATAAGTCTCCCTGACCAAGGAGCCCCATAGCCCTCAACGTCTTCGGCGGGCGGCGCGTTCCCGGGAGCGCGCCGGCATCGCTGTTTTTTCTTGGGCGCCAACCGCGGCGCCAGATCCAAAGCAGAAGCGCCGCGTGCGCCGATTACGCTTATGTTCACTGTAGCGCCGTTTCCGGCCTGGCTGCAATCGGTTTGGTTGCGGCGTGGCGCGCGGCGCCGATCACAATATGGGCGCGCGCCCCGGACCCGGCAAGCTTGGCTGTGTCGTCCTTGAGGCGCGCGCTCCGCTTTGTCGGGAACGCGCGATTCGCGCCGGTGGCGCACCGGCCGGCAGGAAGCTTGCGACCGGCCGATTATCTGACTAAAGTCAGAGAATGGACGAGAGTCAGCTGCAACAGATTCGCCGCTTCAATCGCCTGGTGACCCGGCGCGTCGGCGCGCTCGAGGCCGATTACCTGCGCAGGGGCCGTCCGCTGGCCGAGGCCCGGCTTATTTTCGAAATCGGCGCGGCCGGCGCCGACCTCCGCACGCTGCGGCGCCGCCTCAAGCTCGATTCCGGCTATCTCAGCCGTCTCTTGCAATCCTTGAAGACGCAAGGGCTGATCGCTTTGGCGAGGGGAAGCGGAGACGGCCGGCGCCGCCGCGTGAGCCTGACGCGCGAAGGCGGCGCGGAACGGGCCGCCTATGACCGGCTCTCGGACAATCTCGCGGCCTCGATGCTCACGCCCCTCGACGCCTCGCAGCGCAGCCGCCTGCTCAGCGCGATGGGCGAGGTCGAGCGCCTGATCCGCGCCGCATCGGTCGAGATCGCCGCGGAAGCGCCGGCGAGCGCGGACGCGCGCCGGTGCCTGGGAGCCTATTTCGGCGAGCTCGAGCGGCGCTTGGAGGGCGGCTTCGACGCCGCTCGGGATCCCTCCTCCCGCGTCGAGGACATGGCGCCTCCCTCGGGGCTGTTTGTGATCGCCCGGCTCGAGGGCGAAGCGGTCGGATGCGGCGGCTTCAAGCGCGTCGACAAGGCGACCGGTGAAATCAAGCGCGTCTGGACCTCCCCGTCCGCCCGCGGCCTCGGCGTCGCCCGCCGGATCGTGAGAACGCTCGAAGCGGCCGCCCGCGAAGCGGGCCTGAAGACGATGCGCCTCGACACCAACCGGGCGCTGACCGAGGCCCACGCGCTCTACCGCGGCGAAGGCTATCGGGAAGTCGTCCGGTTCAACGACAACCCATACGCCGACCACTGGTTCGCGAAGCGACTTTAGAGGGTTGTGCTCTTGAGTTTACGCAGGGATCGTCCCGCAGCGTTTCCTCCCCCTTGCGGGGGAGGAACAAGGAGGGGGGTCGCGCCGTCCTACGAGACAAGCAAACAGCAGCGCATTCGATCATCCCTTGGTCCGCGCGACCCCCCACCCCCGCCCGCCCCCACAAAAGGGGGGGGTGCGCTACCGACATCCATTCTACCGAAAAGGACGCGCTATCCGCGCCAGCACGGCTTGTTGATTTCCGCCCAGCGTTCGGCTGACGAGACGCCAATATCGTGAAGCTCCGCCTCCGACATTCGCGCCAGCTCGCTTCGTTCCCGATCGCGCCTGCGCCACAGCTGCAATGCGCCTCGCCACCGGGCGAAACTCGGCGACGGCGCCCCAAGCGCCACATGCGGCAATCCGATCCGCAACATTTGATCCTCCTGGGCGCCTTTGCGCCCCTAAGGCCAACCCGAGCGGCTAAGGTCCATGACCCGGACGAGCCGCGCCGTCCGGCTCGTTCGTTGATGGAGTTAGGGTCGGGAACCGCTCCCGTCAAACGACGTTTCGGCATGGATCGCATACGCCCTGGGAATACGACTCGCGATCGTCAGGCTGCGTGGGGCCAGTCGCCGTCGCTTGAGGATCGTGGATTCGGTTGACAGAGAGCGTCCAGTCGGGGAGGAGTGAAACCTCGTCGCATGAGGAATTAACATGCGAAGTTTTTCCGTTCGCCTGCCTTCGCTGGACCTTGTTCGCGGCTTCGTCGCGGTGGGGAGGCGCATGAGCATGACGCTCGCCGCCGAGGATCTTTTCCTCACCCAATCCGCCGTCAGCCGCCAGATCATCGCGCTCGAGACCGCGCTCGGGGCGCGGCTCATCAACCGCGGCTATCGTTCGATCAGCTTCACCGCCGAGGGCGAACGGTTCTTCCGGATCGCCGACAGCGCCCTTCAGCAGCTGCAGGACGCGGTCAACGCGCTCGCCGCGGGAAGCGGCCGCGCGCCGGTGACCATCACCGCGAGCATCGGCGTCTCGGGCCTGTGGCTCATGCCGCGTCTCGGCGGTTTTCAGAGCCGCCATCCCGACATCGACGTGCGGGTGGCGGCGAACAACAAAATCATCGATCTGAGAACCCAGGGTGCGGATATCGCCATTCGCTATTGCGCCGCGGCGAACGCCCCGCCGGGATCGCTGAGACTCTTCGGCGAAGCGGTCGCGCCCGTCGCCCACCCGTCGCTCTGCGTGAACCGCCTCGACGCCGAGGCCATCGCAACGCATGTCCTGATCGAATATGACCACGCCAATCGCCCGTGGCTGCAATGGGCCGACCGGCTTCATTCCATGGGTCTGAGCAGCGTCAAGCCGAGGGGCGTCCTGCGCTATAACCAGTACGACCAGGCGATCCGGGCGGCGTTGGAGGGCCAGGGGATCGCGCTCGGCCGCATCGCCCTCATCGAGCCGCTGCTCACCGAAGGGCGGCTGGTCGCGGCCGGCGGCGCGGACCCGGATCATTCGCGCGGATACGCCTATTGGCTGGTTCAGGCGGAGGAAGCGCCGCGCGACGACGTTCAGGTGGTCATCGATTGGATCAAGGCGGAGGCGCGGAGCGTCGAATCGCGGCTCGAGAATAAGCCGAAGAGCGTCTTTGCCGCGGCCGAATCGAAGGCGAAGGCGCCAGCTATTCGCCGTCGCTCTTCGCCGCGCGCTCATAGGTGAGGGCGGCGTCGGTGACGGCGATCGCCGCCGCCGCGAGCGGCCCGGCCGGGGGGACGGCGCCCGCCTCGGCCGCGCTGGAGAAGCGCGCGAGGCGGGCCTGAAGCCAGTCGCGGATCGCCGGATCGGGGCCGGGAGCGCCGCTCTGAACTGCGAGACGGGTCGCCGAGAGCTGAGCTGTCAGCCCATGCGCCGCAATCAGGAGGAGCGCCATCTCCTCGAGGCCCTTCCGAGCCGCCATCGGCTCGATGCTCATCCGCCCGGCGGAATCGGAGAGCGCGGCGATCGCCTCGATCACGTTCTTGCGCGCGAGCCGGTAGTCGATCATCGCCGCATCAGAGGTCAGCGCGACGGCGGCGAAGGCGGCAAGCCGGGCCTTGAGCCCGCTCACCAGCCGCGGCGCCTCGGAGGCTTCCCAGCGCGGCCAGAGATAGTTGAAGAGATGGGCGATCGCCGCGCCGATCAGCGTGTCGGCGAGACGCGACAGGATGGGGGCCGGGAGCCACGGCTGGACGAGGTGCAGCGACACCAGAGCGGTGACGGAGGCGCCGACCGAAGCGATGCGGTAGTTGAGCCTGGCAAAGCTGTGGGTCACGGCGAGCGCGAGGCCTTGAACCGCGACCAGCGCGCCGGCGGGCAGCCAGGCGACCAGGCCCGCCGCCAGCACGCAGCCGATCAGCGTGCCGATGACGCGAGCGTCGCGACGCTGCCGGGTGAGCCCGTAGCCGGCGCGCATCACCACCGCGATGGTGAGCAGGACCCAGTTGCCATGCCGCTCGTCGCCGAGCGATTGAGCGACCAGCGCGCCGGCCATCATCGCCAGCGCCAGGCGGACGGAGAATCGCAGCACCGGCGAATCGAAGCTGAAATGCGCGGCGAGCGCCCCGAGCGAATAGGTCCGCCTGGGGATGAACGCGGCGAGGTCGACGTCGCCGATCACGCCCCGCGCCATCTCGTCGTTCGACAACGCCTTCTCCAGGCGACGGACGTGGCCGAGCGCCAGAACGAGGCGGCGGGTCGCCGCCTCCACAGCCGCGCGCGCGTCCGGATTCATCGCTTCGCCGGCTTCGAGCCGCAGGAGCTCCCGTTGAAGCGCGTCGATCGCAAGCTCATGGTCGGGCGGCAGCGCGGGATGGGCGGTGGTCAGGAGTTCGAGGCTCAGGTGTTCGAGATCCGCCGAACCCATCCGTAAGGCTTCGTCAATGCGCTGAAGCAGGGGTCTGGCCGGCGGCGTTTGCCGGATCAGCGCCACTTCGCATTGCGCGGCCACCAGCGCGTCGAACGCGTCGAGCAGGACGCCGATCGTGGCGGCGAGTCGCATCCGCTCGCCCCT
>DATGHB010000343.1:0-3558 GCA_035308265.1 Roseiarcus sp. | reverse complement strand
AAGTGGTCACCGCCACGATCAGAAGCCCGGCCAGATATTCGGAGGTCCGCAAGGGAGAGGCGAACAGATTGAGGAAATTGCGGGTCCAGACGTCCTCAAACAGGGTCATCGTCAGTTGCTGCATCACGCGGGTGAGAAAATCCCACAGCAGCACCGCGCCGAGCAGGGCGGGGACGAAATTGAAGCCCGCATGCGACACCGAATTGAGGTAGCGGGTCATGAAGCCCCAGATCAGGATGTCGACCGCCACAAAGATGAAGATGGGAAAGATGCGCTGCGGAGAGCCGCGATAGAGATAAAACATCCGCACCACGACGGCGCCGACGCGCGAGGCGTTCATCGCCTGGCTCCGCCGTCGAGTGTCTCGTGCGCGACATTGACGAAGAGATCGTCGAGGCTCGCGGCGCCGTGCTGCTCAGGCAGGGTCTTCGGATCGCCCTCGAGCACGATCCGCCCATGCGACAGGAACAGCACCCGGTCGCACACCGCCTCCACCTCGACCATGTTGTGGCTCGTCCACAACACCCCGCACAGTCCGCTGTCGACGAATTTGGCGATGCCGGCGCGAATGTCGCGCGCGTTGGAAGGATCGATCGAGGCGGTGGGTTCGTCGAGCAGAAGAAGCCGCGGACGATTGAGCATCGCCTTGGCGAGGGAAAGACGAGTCTGCTCGCCGGACGAGAGCAATCCGGCCTTGGTCCTCCGGAAGCGGACGAGATCGTAGACGGAAAGCAGCTTCTCGATGCGCGTCTTAAGGTCCGTCACGGCATAGAGCATGCCGAACACCCGCAGGTTCTGCTCGACGGTGAGGTTGCCGGGCAGGGGGGCGTAGACGGCGGCGAAATTGGTGCACGACAAAGCCTTGCTGCGGTCGGCGGCAAGGTCGACGCCTTCGATCTCGATCCGCCCGCGGTCCGGCTCGAGGACGCCGAGGATCATGTTGATCGTCGTCGTCTTGCCGGCGCCGTTCGGGCCGAGCAGCCCGACGATCTCGCCGGGCGCGACATGAAAGCTGACCCCGTCGACGGCTTTCACCGCCCCGAACGACTTTTCCAGGCGCTCGACCAAAAGGACGTTAGGAGCAGGCGGAATCATGCGCCGGTCGTATCGAGCGGGCGAGAGGGCGCGTCAAGCCGCCGCCCTGCGCTCAAGCTTGCTAGGCGCGTTCTCCGGTAGGCCCGGCGCCGTCACGGCTGGCCGCTTCCTCCGGCGGAGCCATAGACCTGACCCGTCGCAAAACTCGCATCCGCCATCGCCAGCTGGACGTAGATGGATCCGAGCTCGGCCGGTTGCCCCGGCCGGCCGAGAGGCGTCTGGCCGCCGAACCTCTCGACCTTTTCCTGCGTCGCGCCCCCGCTGATCTGCAGCGGCGTCCAGATCGGACCTGGAGCGACCGCGTTCACCCGAATGCCTTTTGAGGCGAGCTGCTTCGCCAGGGACTTCACATAGTTCACCGTCGCCGCCTTCGTCTGCGCATAGTCATAAAGATCGGGCGAAGGGTCGTACGCTTGCTCGGAAGCCGTGCCGATGATGGCGGAGCCAGGGGGCATATGCGGCACTGCGGCCTTGATGATCCAAAACGGCGCGTAGATGTTCGTTTTCATTGTCGCGTCGAAATCCTCAGTCGTCAGGTCCAGGATCGAGGCCCGGGCCTGTTGCCGCCCCGCGTTGCTGACGAGGATATCGAGCCCACCCAGATCGCGAACCGCCTCGTCGACGAGGCGCTTGCAGAAGGCTTCGCTTCGGATATCTCCGGGAACCGACAAGGCGTTGCGGCCTTCCGCTTTGATGAGCCTCATGACCTGCCGCGCGTCCTCCTCCTCCTCCGGCAGATAATTGATCGCGACATCGGCCCCTTCGCGCGCGAATGCAATCGCGGCCGCGCGGCCCATTCCCGAGTCCCCGCCGGTCACCAGCGCCTTCCGTCCAGCGAGCCGGCCCGATCCCCGGTATGAGATCTCGCCATGATCGGGACGGGGATCCATCCGGCTCGCAAGTCCCGGCCAGGGCTGAGACTGTCTGCGAAATGGCGGCTTGGGGTACTTGCTTCTCGGGTCCTGCAACCCTTCTGGAGCCTCGGTTTGCTTCGACAAGGGCCGCTCCCTCGAGTTCTGCGCGGAGGTCGGCGATGCGGCCGCGAGGTCCAAGGTTCCAGTGCCGACGACTCGGCGGCGGGAATATGGAAAGCGGTTGTCCGAAGTCATGGGGCGGTCTCCGCGATGACCGGAGAAACGCCTCGGCTCAGGATTTGTTGCGGGCCGGGCGGCTGCCCTAATGGACAGCGTCAACCAAGGGCGAGCCGTCAAGGTCGAGGGTGAACAATTCCTGCGGCCGGCCCACGCCGCGCAATGCGAAGCGTCCGACCGAAGCGAACGAGCGGCGCTCATCGGCGCAGGATTCCGCAAACGCCGCCGAGAGCAGGATCGGCTGGTCCACCGACCGGCACATCGCGGCGATGCGGCTCACCTCGTTGACCGCCGGCCCGACGACGGTGAAATCGAGGCGCTCGCTGCTGCCGATGTTGCCGTAGAAGACCTCGCCGATGTGGAGCCCGAGATACATGTCGGTCGCCGGCAGGCCCTTGTCGGACCGGCGCGCGTTCAGGGCCGCCACCGCCTCCTGCGCGGCCCGCGCGGCGTCGAGCGCGGCGGAGCAGGCTTGGGCGCGCTCCTCGGCGGGGAAAATGGCGAGCACTCCGTCGCCGATCAGCTTCAGGACGTCGCCCGAGTGCTGGTGGATCGACACAACGATGGCCTCAGCGTAATCGTTGAGCAGCGGGATGATCTCCTCGGGGGCCGCGGTCTCGGAAATACGCGTATAATTGCGCAAATCGCTGAACCAGAGCACCGTCTTGATCCGGTCCGCCACGCCGCGCGCGATGCGGCCCCGCAAAACCCGGCGGCCGGCGTCGCGGCCGAGATAGGTCTCAACCAGCGTCTCGGCGATGCGGGCGAGGGATGCGGACTTGATCGCTAGCCCGAGGAAGGGCGTGAGCCGCTTCAGCGCGCCGATCTCCTCGTCGGTGAAGCCTTCGACCCGATCGGTCATCCACAGCGAATACACGCAATCCATCTCGCCGATCACGCCGTCCTCGGCGAAGCGGTTAATGATCGCGACATAGTCGGTGAGCTTGGCTTCGCGAAGCTCGGCAAGGGACGGAAACTCGGCTTCGGCCTCGGGGGTCAGACGCAGGCGCAACAGCGATTCGCCGCTCGTGAACAGCCGGTAAAGAGGGCTCGTCCGCCAGCGCTCGGCGGCCTCCCCCTCGGCGGTTCGCCCGTACTCGGTCAGCGTCGCTTCCGGCTTCTCGCGCTCCCAGCGGAACGCGCGCCCCTCGTGAATGGGGTGGAGCGTGTCGATGAGGATGAGTGCGCGCGCGAGCGGCAGGCCGCCCGCGACCGCGCGGCTGCAGAAGCCTTCGACGAGCGCGATTTCGCTCCGCCCCTCGAGCCCCGCTTTGGCGAGCCAGGTTGCAAGTTTGGCGATCTCGGCTTCGGTCATGGGCCGATCATAAATCGTCGCAAACAGAAGGCCAACGCGCGCGGAGCAGCAACCGTC
>DATGHB010000342.1:0-11916 GCA_035308265.1 Roseiarcus sp. | reverse complement strand
GTGTCCGACGCGCTGAAATGGCGGCAGGCGAGAGGCAAAGACGGAAGGCCTTGTTATTGCATGCCTTTGCTCCCGACAGCGGCGACGCCGGGCGCGCCATTGAAGCGGCACGGCGTGGATGGCCGGGACAAGCCCGGCCATGACGGCAGGCCGCCTGCGCAGCATCGACATTCTCAGGCCCGCCCAATTCGTGGGGGCCGCCGTCCCTCCGGAAACCGCGCGGCAAGTCCGCGCCAAGCTCGCCGCGCTGATCGCGATTTAGGCTGATTGGCTCGCCGCCGGGCGGAGCGACGGTTGGGAGCGGTCGAACGCCGCCATCGCGGCGAGGACGAGGGCCGGGCCCAAGAGGACCCACGCGCCGAACCTTGGCGTCGCCGCGCCCGACACGAGCGCACCCGTCAGGAACCCGGCCCAGACGCGCGCCAGCATGAGCGCCCGGCGCGAATGGGTGTCCCACGACCCCTGCGCGTCGGGCATGGGCGCGCGTCTCGCCGCCAGCGCGAGATGCGACCCGACCCGGCTCAGCGTTCCGGTCACGAACCCGACGCTCACCGATTGCGCGCCGACGCGGGAGAGCGCGCTGTTCATGATTCCCATGGCGACGCTGATCGACGCGATCGCGGCGGCCCCGGTGAGCAAGCCGAGCCCGGTCAGGCCGGCGACGCCTGCGAGCGCGGCGGCGACCACGCCATGCGCCAGCCGTCGCGCGTGGCGTCCGCCGAATTCCGCGAGCAGCGTCGCCGCGAACGACCCCAAGACGAAAAACAGGATCGCCAGCGCCGAAAGCGCGGCGGCGCGAAACGCGCCCTGCGCCGTCTCATATCCGGCCTGGGTGGTGTTCCCGCTCATGAACGACACGTAGACGCCGAGGGTGATGATTCCGTAGGCGTCGACGAAGCCGGCGATCGTGGCGAGGCCGGCGGCCAGCCGTTCCTCGTTTCGCGCGCGGACCCAGGCCAGGCGCGTCGCGCCATCGAGGGCGCCGGGATCGAGGGCTAAAAACGTTGGCGCCGGCTTGGCGAGTTGATCGGCCATGATTGCGTTTCAAGCTGCTTTTGGCGCGCGAGCCCGCGCCTCTCCATGGCGAGGATAGCCGATCCCCGGCGGCTCCGCTCAGCGTTGGCGAACGAAGCGGCGGCTTGACCCGGCGGGCGTCCGCGCCGCAAGCTGATGGCGTCGCGCGCCTGAACGGCGATCCGGGGCGCCATTCGCCCCTCGAGCCGGCGGCCCATGCGGCAGGCCAAGGGAGGGTCCGATGGCCGAGAGCGTTTACAAAGTGGTCGAACTGGTCGGGACCAGCTCGGAGTCCTGGGAGAAGGCCGCCAAGGCTGCGGTCGAGCGCGCCGCCATGAGCCTGAGGGATCTGCGCGTCGCCGAGGTCGTCGAGCAGGACCTGGTGATCGAGAAGGGCAAGGTCGAGGCCTACCGGACCAAGCTCAAGGTCTCCTTCAAGTACGAGGGCAAGGACTGACCCCGCCGCCGTCGCGGGGGGCCCTACGGCGGGTGGAGCGCGCGGCCGGCCCTTGCATCGCGACGGGCTATGGGGGGCGGGCGCGCTAAGGGCGCCGATTCAGCGCGCGCTAGTTTTTGCCGAGCTGGCTGTCCATGCCGCCAGCGAGCATTTCGATTGCCGGCCGTTCCTTGGCGTCCGCAAGGTAGAAAGCGACGATCTCGGCGGGCTCGGTCGCCGAGGCGTTGTCGAATTTGAGAATGGCGCGGCCCGCCGGCTCGAAGAAAGAGTCGCCGGTTTTGAGCAGACGCGCCGGCTTGCCTTCCTCATGAAAGTTGAAGCTTCCCGCCGTCACCACGCCGACTGTCGAGACCGGATGGCGATGCAGTCCGGTCGGCTGGCCGGGCGCGAATTTGATCCGCGCGCCCTTGATCAGGCGGACGGGCGGATTGGCGGAAGGCAGCTCCTCTTCCATGAGAGGCTCGCGCTCGAGCGGCGCGAATCGCGTGTCGGCCATGGGCGGGGGCTTCCAGTCATTTCAGATAGGGCGCGTGCAGCGTGAGGTCGGCCGGGCCGAGGCGGTCGCTCGCGGTGCGCGACTGATGCCAGTAGGGATAGATGAGCGGCGGCTGGCTCGCCCTGTCGAGGCGCGCGCGCTCCTCGGCCGAGAGCTTCACATCGACGCAGGCGAGATTGTCGCGGAACTGCGCTTCCGTCCGCCCGCCGATGATGAGCGAAGTCACCGCCGGCCGGCCGATGAGCCACGCAAGCGCCACCTGCGCCGCCGAGACGTTCCGCGCCCCGGCGATCCCGACGAGCTCGTCGACGATCGCCCAGAGCGCGTTCTCGTCGCGGACCGGCGGCTCGCCCCAGCCGGCCATTTGCCGCGTTCCGTCCGGCGTCCTGTTGTTGCGCAGGTACTTGCCGCTGAGCAGGCCGCCGGCGAGGGGGCTCCACACGAGGACGCCGAGCTTCTGGTCGACGGCGACCGGAATGAGCTCGTATTCGGCTTCCCGCGCCTGAAGCGTGTAGTGAATCTGCTCCGACACGAACGGGATGCGGTGATCGCGGCGCGCGACCTCCATCGCCTTCATCAGGTGCCATCCGGACCAGTTCGAGCAGCCGACGTAGCGCACTTTCCCCGAGCGCACGAGAGAGTCGAGCGCCTCCATCGTCTCCTCGAGCGGCGTCAGGCCGTCCCACTGATGGACCTGGTAGAGGTCGATGACGTCGGTCCTGAGGCGCTTGAGGCTCGCCTCGCATTCGCGGATCAGGTGCCAGCGGGAGAGGCCGCGGTCGTTGGGCCCCTCGCCCATCGGAAAGCGCGCCTTGGTGGCGATCAGCATGGCCCCCTTGCGCCTGCCCATCGCCTCGCCGATCAGCTCCTCCGAGGCGCCGCTGGAATAGACATTGGCGGTGTCGATCAGGTTGACGCCGGCGTCGGCGACGATGGCGATCAGCCTGCGCACGTCGTCGAGCCCAAGGTTCCCGACCTTGGCGAAGTTCCCCCGGCCGCCGAAGGTCATCGTCCCCATCGCCAGGACCGAGACTCTGAGGCCGGAATTGCCCAGTTGCCGATATTCCATTTGCCCGCTTCCCGCTCGATGCCGAATTGCTGGCGCGACGAACTAACATTCCAGCCGGGACGCGCCAAGACCAGGTTGGAGGCCGATGACGCGCTTGTGAGGCTGTCGCGGTCTCAGTTGGAACGGCGGACTTGCCGCTCGCTTCGCTTTATGCGCATTTGTGCCTCCGTCCCGCCCGCCCCGTCCTCAGGAGCCTGACTTGGCCTTTGCCTCGCTTCGCCGGCTTGCCTTCGCCGCCGTCCTTTCCGCCGCGGCGCTCGCCGCGCATGGCGCCCTTGCCGCCGCCGCGACGGCCGCGCCGGAGCCCGACCGGACCGTCGACATGGCTGCGGTGCTCAAGCCCGGCCCGCTGCCGGAACTGACGGTGGGCGACCCCTCGGGCGTGCCGGTCGTCGAGTACGGATCGCTGACCTGCCCCCATTGCGCCACTTTCAGCCGCGAGGTCTTTCCCGAGCTCAAGAAGGCCTACATCGACACCGGCAAGGTCCGGTTCATCTTTCGCGAATTCCCGCGCAACGCCCTCGACGTCGCGGCTTTCGTGCTGGCGCGCTGCATCGGCGACGACAAGGCGTTCGCCGCCATCGATCTTCTGTTCGCCGAGCAGGACAAGTGGGCTTTCGTCGACAAGCCGCTCGAGCCCCTGATCGCCGCGATGCGCCCGGCCGGCCTCACCCACGATCAGGCGATGGCCTGCCTCAAGGACCAGAAGAAGGCCGACGCGATCGTGGCCATCGGCAAGCGGGCGACCGACGAGATCAAGATGAACGGCACGCCGACCTTCGTCATCGACGGCAAGGTCTATGGCGGCGAGCTCTCCCTGGATCAGCTCAAGGCGATCCTCGACCCGCTGATCAAGAAGTAGCGGTCCGCGGCCGTCTCACCAGGCCAGAAAGCGCCGTCCGGCCAGCGCGCCCGCGCCCGTGCAGATGAGGGTGGCGAGCGGATACCAGGTGGCCACGAACAGCGGCGAATCGTCGGGGCAGGACGGCGCGTAGAGGAGCGCCGCGATCCCGGCGGAGGCGGCGCCGGCCATCGCGCCGGTCAAAGCGGGATGGAGCGGCGCGCCGGGCTTCAGCGCCACGATCAGCCCCGCGAGGATGGGCGCGGCGAGCATCGGAATCATCCGCGTGCAGTGCATCGCGTTCGCGCCCATCAGCCGGGCGAGCCACTCGCTCTGCGGGACGACCGTCAATTCCACGACCACCCCGGCGCCGAGCAGAACGAACGGCGCGATCAGCCAGAGCGCGATCGCGTCCGGCCTGGCGTCCGGGCGCGCGAGCCGCAGCGTCAGCAGGAGCGACGGCAGGGCGAAGGCGAACGAGTCGACGAACTTCAGCAGGAAGCGCGGGGTCTGGGCGGCCGCGGCGATATCCGGTCTCGGCCCCATGAGGAGCGCGAAGATCGCCAGGCTCACGATCAGCCCAAGCGCGATTCCCGCCGCGACCCGCCGGCCGAGCCGGATGGACGCCGGAACCGGATCGGCGGCGAGCGCGGCGATGAATTCCGACGTTTTCACGTCACCGACCTCCGCCAGGCCGCGCCCAGCGCTTTCAACGCCCGATGGAGCGCCACCCTGACCGCAACCTCGGACATTTCGAGGCGCTTCGCCGTCGCCGCGATCGACTGGCCGTCGAGCGAGATCGAGGTCACGATGTCGCGCTGACGGGGCGCGAGCGTCTTGAGAAGCTTGCGTGCGTCGCTCAGCGCGTGCGGATCCTCGGCCTCCGGCGCGGCCAGGAACTCCTCAAAATCCTCGAGCGGCTCGACCCGCTGCCGGCCGCGGCGGCGGAGCGCGTCGACCACCTTGTGCCGCGCCACCGCGTAGACCCAGGGCGCGAGCGGCTGCCCGGGGTCCCAGGTATGGCGCTTGAGATGAATGGCCAACAGGGTCTCCTGCACCGCGTCCTCGACATCCGCATCCCCGCCTCTGGCCCGCGCGAAAGCGTTGCGCGCCATCGCCCGCACCGACCGGCCGATCTCCTCAAGCAGCCGCCTGTACGCCCCCTCATCGCCCGCGATCGAGGCCCTCATCATGCGAGACCAGGGATCGTCCGGAGGACCCTCCGCGGACTGGGCTTTCATAAGGCCTTCGTTTCGCTTCGTTTGCCGTTACAGGGTCCGGGAAAATATTTTGCCCGGAGCGCGCGGACGGGCTGCCCGATGTAACATGGCGCGCCACGCCAACGAAGTGGCCAAAACGAGGCTTCGGAGAAACGCCCATGCCCGCCGCCGATCGTCGTCCTCCGACGGGCCTTGCCACGCGAAGCGTCGGCGTCTCCTTCAAGCCCGAGCATTTCGAGGCGATCGTCGACACGGCGCCCAAGCTCGGGTTTTTCGAGGTCCACGCGGAGAACTACATGGGCGCGGGCGGCGCGCCCCATCGCCGCCTCGATGCGATCAGAGAACGCTATCCGCTGTCGCTGCACGGCGTGGGGCTCTCGATCGGCTCGCCCGGTCCGCTCGATCGCGCGCATCTCGAACGGCTCGTGGCGGTCGCGAGGCGCTTTGAGCCGGCGGTTGTCTCGGAGCACCTCGCCTGGTCGACCCATGAGGGCGCATTCCTCAACGATCTTCTGCCCCTGCCCTATACGGCCGAAACGCTCGCCCGCGTGTGCGCGCATATCGACCAAGCGCAGAACGCCCTCGGGCGGATCATTCTCCTCGAAAACCCCTCGACCTATATCGTGTTCGCCGAAAGCGAGTGGGCGGAGACCGATTTTTTGCGCGAGATCGCGCGCCGGACCGGCTGCGGACTCCTGCTCGACGTCAACAATGTGTTCGTCAGCGCGACCAATCATGGGCGCGATCCCGAGCGTTATCTCGCCGATTTTCCGCTTGCGGCGGTCGGCGAAATCCATCTCGGGGGCTTCGCCGAGGATACGGACGACGCGGGTCTGCCCCTTCTGATCGACGCCCACGATTCGCCGGTCCGCGACGCTGTCTGGTCGCTCTACGCCGCCGCGGTCCGCCAGCTTGGGGCGAAGCCGACGCTGATCGAATGGGACAACGATCTGCCGGCCTGGCCGGCGCTGCTGGCCGAGGCGCGCCGCGCGGAGGCCGCGATTGACCTCAATCCGGAGACCGCGCCTGAGCGCCTCGGCGCCATTTGAGACGACGATCGCCGCTTTCGCGGCGGCGCTCGGCGATCCTTCGGCCGCGCCCCCGGCTGCGACGCACGGGCGCCTCGGCGCGCCCGACAGGCGGCGGTTCTCGGTCTACCGCAACAATGTCGCGGCCGGTCTGATCGGCGCCATCGAGGCGCGCTATCCTGTCTCGCGCCGGATCGCGGGCGAGGAGACGTTCCGCGCCATGGCGCGCGCGTTCGTCCGCGCTCATAAGCCGCGCTCGCCGGTGATGATCGCCTATGGCGAAGAGTTCCCGGAGTTCATCGCGGGATGGGACGGAGCGGAGCGACCCCTTGCCGACGTGGCTCGGCTCGAGAACGCCTGGGTCGAAGCCTATCACGCCGAGGATTCAACGGCGGCGACGCTCGGCGAGCTGGCGGCGCTCATGCCCGATTGTCTCGCCGGAGCGCGGATCGCCTTTCACCCTGCGGCGCGGCTCCTGCGCTTCTCGACCCCGGCCGCCTCTCTCTGGGCCGCGGCGCAGGGCGGCGGCGCGCCCGTCGCGCCGAACGAGGCGGCCGGCGAAGACGCGCTGGTCACCCGTCCCGACTGCGAGGTCAGCGTGCGCGTCCTGCCGCCGCTCGGTTACGACTTCGCGCTTCTGTTGCGCGAGGGCGCGACGCTTGTGGAGGCCGCGGAGGCGATGGAAAGCCCGGCCTTCGACTTCGGGACCCATCTTGTCGGACTGGTCGGCGCCGGCGCCGTGGCGTCGATTGTCCCCGGACCGCCGCCATGATCGCCGGCGCCGCGCGGGCGAGTGCGTTCGCTACGACGGGCGCGATCGCCCGCTTGACGAGCGACGTCTTTGGGCTGGTCCCAACCTGGATTCCGCTGCTCGTCTTGCGGCTTGCGCTGGCGCGGCCCTTCTTCGCCTCCGGGCTCACGCGCTGGGACGGCTGGTTCACGCTGTCTTTTGGCGCGAAGGCGCTATTCGCCGAGGAGTACAAGCTCCACATCTTCGGGTCCAAGATCCCGTTTCCCGCGCCGGAGCTGACGGCGACGCTGGCGAGCACGGCCGAAATCGTCCTGCCGGTCCTGCTTGCGTTCGGATTGCTCACCCGCTGGGCGGCGCTCGGCCTGCTCGTCATGACCGGCGTCATCCAGCTCACCTACCCGGACGGCTGGGCGAACTTCCATTTGTACTGGGCGGGAATCGCGCTCGCGATCCTGACCTTCGGGCCCGGCGCGCTTTCGCTCGACCGGCTCATCGGTCTCGACGGCTGGAGCAGCGCTCGCAGGACATTCTGACCCAATCGGTCAAGACTTGCGCAGCGACCGGAACCCGGCGCGGACCTCTTCCGAAAAGAGCTGCGGCTGCTCCCAGGCGGCGAAGTGACCGCCCTTGGGGAGCTTATTGAAGTGGATCAATTTCGGATAGGCCCGCTCTGTCCAGCTCCGCGGCGCGGGATAGAGTTCGTCAGGGAAGACGCTGACCGCGACCGGAATCGAGACGCCCTTGGCGTTGAAATAGCCTTTGCCGAAATATTCCCAGTAAAGACGGGCGCCGGAAAGCGCGGTGTTGGTCAACCAGGCGATCGTGATGTTGTCGAGAATGTCGTCGCGCGTCAGACCCTCGGCCTGGCCTTGAAAGACGCGTGAGATCAGATCGTAGCTGCGGGCGTCGTGATCGAGGAAATAGGCGGCCAGGCCCACGGGGGAATCCGCGATTCCATACAATGTCTGCGGTCTGAGCCCCATCTGGAATCCGTAGGCGATTCCCTTTTGGTAGACGAATTGCAGACGCTCGTAGGCGAGCTTCTCGTCGGCCGAAAGACCCGACGGCGCCGGCGCGCCGGAGAAGGCCGCCGCGTCGATCTCGGCCGGAAAGACGCCGGGCATGTTGGTGTGAATGCCGATCAATCCGGGAGGCGCCTGCACGCCCATCAGATCGACGACGACCGCGCCCCAATCGCCGCCTTGCGCCACGTAACGATTGTACCCGAGGCGCTTCATCAGCGCGTCCCAGGCGCGCGCGATGTGCGCAGGATCCCACCCGGTTGTGGTTGGCTTGCCGGAGAAGCCGTAACCTGGCATCGACGGAATCACGACATCGAAGGCGTCCGAAGCGCTGGCGCCGTGCGCGGTCGGATTCGTCAGCGGATCGATGATCTTCATTTGCTCGATGATCGAGCCGGGCCATCCGTGCGTGACGATGAGCGGCAACGCATTGTCGTGTTTCGACCGGACATGGATGAAGTGAATGTCGAGGCCGTCGATCTCGGTGATGAATTGCGGCAAGGCGTTGAGCTTCGCTTCGATCTTGCGCCAGTCATATTCACTAGCCCAGTAGCGCGCGAGCGCCTGAGTTGTCGCGAGCTGCACGCCCTGCGAGGCGTCGGCGACGGTTTCGCGCTCAGGCCAGCGGGTCGCGTTGATGCGCCCGCGCAACTCGGCGAGTTCCGAGTCCGGGAACGTCGCCTGGAATGGGCGGATGGCGTTGCCCGCCGGTGTTGAACTGGCTGTCGTCACTCTTCCCTCCCCGGTTGCCGAAACGAGTCTGCGCGCCTCGCCTGGCGTCTAACCGGCGCCATGCGCCCCATCCCGCTCGCGCGGATCGTCGGCGGGATCGAGGTAGTCGAGGCCCAGCGGGCCGATCGCCGACACCTGCGTGACGTACTCGCCCGACTTCGCCCAATGAAAATGCGGCGTGTCGCCGGGCAGAACGATGACGCTGCCGGGCGGATAGGCCCTCACTTTGTCGCCGTCGAACTGTTCGCCAAGCCCGATGTAGAAGACGCCGGACATGACCGTGTAGATCCGGTCTTCCGGGTGCCGGTGCGGCATGAGCTTCACGCCGGCGGGAACCTTGACCCGGATCAGGTACGGGGCCGGCCTTGACGGGTCGCCGACGACGATAGCGAGACGGACTGACGGCGGAAACGCGGGAAACGGCTTCCAGTCGATGTCCTCGGGAAGAACCGATCGGAAGGCCGACTGACCCGGCTCATGGCCCTGCGGCATCGCGCGCTCCCTTCGCCTCCCCTCACCGCTTCGGGTAGGCGGTGAAGACGTAATCCTTGTCCGCCACGATCGTGTGGCAGGCGAAGCCGCACTTGGCGTCGTGCTCCTGCGGCGGCGTGTCGGACGCATCGGCGGGCCGGAAGGTCTCGGATGCAGGGTCATACTCGAACGCGGCCCATCCCCATCCCCCGCTGTCCGCGAACCGCTTGCCGTCCTTCACCATGAAGTCCGTGTCATGTAAGGCGCCCGGCACGGCAGGCTCGCCGGGCTGGTCCTCGGCCTTCTTCGCGGTCCAATGGATCTTCGCCATCCGGGCCCCATCGGGGAAAGGCTTGCCGTTGCCGGGAATGCCAGCCTTGTAGGCCTCGATCATTATGGGATTGCCGAGGATGATCGCGAGCTTGTCGCCATTGTGACTGACAGCGATCGTCTGCCAATCCTCGTAGCCTCGGAACTCGGCGAAGCCGAGGCCACCCGGGACCTGCACGGAATATCGGTCCTGCGCCGCGAGCGCGATCCCGGCCAGGGCCGAGGGCAAGACGACGGCGACGACTGCGGCCTTGATGTTCATCTTCAATATACCCGCCTTCCATTCGGCTGTTTGAATGCAACCGCGAAAGCCGGGTTCGCGGACGGAGGCGCAATTCGAGAATGCCGAGAATTCCAGGAAAAACGGCCGGCGAAACTGAGCTTGCCCCCCGGAAGCGCGCCCCTCTCGCCTCCGCGGGCCGCGAGACTTCACGAAAACAAAGACAGCGTCAAGCAAGCCCATTCTCATGACGGTTTTACGACAAGCACCCGCCCCGCCCCGCTATTGACGGGCCTTGAGCGCCGTGGCTTTAACCGCCCCCTCGGAGACGCTCGGCGTCGCTTGTCCTTGAAGGAGATATGACGCCATGCCCCATTGGCCGCGGCACGGGCGCATCGAAGGCCCGATCGTGATGATCGGCTTCGGATCGATCGGCAAGGGCACGCTGCCGTTGATCGAGCGCCACTTCGCATTCGATCCCGAGCGCTTTGTGGTCATCGATCCCGATGATTCCGACCGCAAGCTGCTCGACGACCGGGGCGTCCGCTTCGTCCATCTGGGCCTCACCCGTGACAATTATCGCGAGATCTTAAGCAAGCATTTGACCCAGGGCGGGGCCCAAGGCTTCTGCGTCAACCTCTCGGTCGACACCTCCTCGCTCGACATCATGCGCTTCTGCCGCGAGCTCGGCGCGCTCTACATCGACACCGTCATCGAGCCCTGGCCGGGCTTCTATTTCGACCAGGCGCGCGGCAATAAGGCGCGCACCAACTACGCATTGCGCGAAACGGTGCTCGCCGAGCGGCGCGCGAATCCCGGCGGCCCGACCGCCGTCTCCTGCTGCGGCGCCAATCCCGGCATGGTCTCCTGGTTCGTCAAGCAGGCGCTGGTCAATCTTGCCCGCGATCTCGGGGACAAGGGCGAGGCGCCGAAGACTAAGGATGAATGGGGCCGGCTCGCTCAACGCCTCGGCGTCAAGGGGATTCACATCGCCGAGCGCGACACCCAGCGCGCGAAGAGCCCGAAGCCGCGCAACGTGTTCGTCAACACCTGGTCGGTCGAGGGCTTTCTGTCCGAGGGCATGCAGCCGGCCGAACTCGGCTGGGGAACCCACGAGACATGGACCCCGCCCAACGCCAGCTTCCATGACAAGGGCTGCGGCGCGGCGATCTTTCTCAACCAGCCCGGCGCCAACACCCGCGTGCGCTCCTGGACCCCGACCGCGCGCGGGCAGTACGGCTTCCTGGTCACCCACAACGAGTCGATCTCGATCGCCGATTACTACACGGTGCGCGATCGAGACGGCGAAGCCGTCTACCGCCCGACCTGCCATTACGCCTATCATCCGTGCGACGACGCGGTGCTTTCCCTGCACGAACTGTTCGGCCGCGCCGGCGAGATGCAGAGCGCCCAGCATATCCTGGGCGAAGCGGAAATCCTCGACGGAATCGATGAACTGGGCGTGCTCCTCTACGGCCACGCCCGCAACGCCTATTGGTACGGCTCGCAGCTCTCGGTCGAGGAGACGCGCGCGCTCGCGCCTTACCAGAACGCGACCGGCCTGCAGGTCACCTCGGCGGTGCTGGCCGGCATGGTCTGGGCGCTCGAGAATCCGAAGGCGGGGATCGTGGAGGCGGATGAGATGGACTTTCGCCGCTGCCTCGAAGTGCAGCGTCCCTATCTGGGGCCGGTGATCGGCGTCACCACCGACTGGACCCCGCTCGCGGGCCGCCCGGGCCTGTTCCCGGAGGACATCGACGAGAGCGATCCCTGGCAGTTCAGGAACGTGCTGGCGGGATAGCGCCAGCACGAGGGCAGTTCAAGAACGTGTAAGGGAACAGCGCGTCTGCCGGGCGTCAGTGCGCCCCGGACCGGACCAGCGCCGCGCCGACCGCAATGCGCGACGCGCCGACGAGGACGCGCAACCCTTTGGCGACCGCCGCGCCGAGGCCCGGAAGGCCGTAGCGGTTGAGCGGCGCAAGCTGCGCGCAGAGATCGTTCACGATCAGCGGCGAGATCAATTTCGCTCCGCCCCGATCGGCATTTTGTAAGCACTGCATTTTGCGTTCTGGTCTTTTCAGTTCCCAGTCTTCCTGGGGTTCAGTCTTCCGGCCGAAGCGGCCGGAGCCAAGTCCATGTAAGATGCAGGGATCGGATTTCAATGCTTGGCGCGCATGTAAAACACCGCCCGCGGCGCGCCAAGAGTTAAGCGAATTCAAGGCCCGGCGATGATTTTCCGCTCGACGAGCCCCCTCTGGACAGCCC
>DATGHB010000341.1:0-2600 GCA_035308265.1 Roseiarcus sp. | reverse complement strand
ACGGCGAGCCTCACGCTGCGCAACACGCCGCCCGACGGCCAGTCGCCCTCGCGCGCCGCGCCATAGCCGGCGAGGATCACCGTCGTCCCGATCGCGGGCGCCCCGCCCTCCCCGATCGCCGCGGCGGCGAAGCGCGGATCGAGCGGGCGGGCGGTCCGGATGAGCGCAAGGTCGATCGATTCCACCCGGGCCCGAATGGCGTCGGCGCGGTAGAGCGGGTGCGCGACCGCCGCGTCGACCGGGATGATGACCGCCGCTCCCTTGCCGTCGCGGTAGTGGACCGCCATGTTCCGCAACGGCCTCAGACAATGGGCGGCGGTGAGAAGGATGCGCGGGCTCAGGACCAGGGCGGTGCAGAAGCCGGCCTCGCCGCCGCTGCGGATCAGCACCATCGCCACCCGGTCGGCGAAGCGGCCGTCGGGCTCGGCGCCGACGAGCGCTCGCGCGGAAGCCAACGGCGCGAGGAGCGCGGCGACGAGCGCCAGCGGCCGAAGGAAGCGGGCAAGCCTCATCGACCGAGCGCGCGGCGTTTCAATCGCGCTCTCACGCGCGCGTCATCTCGAATTCGTCCGCGTAGCGGGCGAGGCCGCGCTCGAGGTCACGCGCGTCCCTGCCGCGATCCACTCGCGCGCGAACGCTACCGCCCAGACTTTCGATCACCGGCAGCTCCCGCGGGTCAGGGTAGAGGACAAGTCTGGTCGATGCGGGCGAGCCCGCCCGCCTCGGTTGAATTTACCCGGCCAACCCCATTCATATTGTGTTCAGCCCCCCGTTGCGAGCATCGTCGGCGCCTTTCCGGAAAGGGGCTGACGCATTATGGCCGCGCTCGCCATGGTTTGCCGCGCCGCGGCCTCATGCGCCCTGATGGCGTGCGCCGCGGCCAACGCCGCCGAAGCCGAGCCGCCGCGCGCGGGCCCGAGGCCGGTCTGCCTCAACGCCGGCGAGACGCGCGAAATGGTCAAGTCGCGTCGCCTCATCGAGCCGTTCGCGGCGCTCAAGTTCGCTTCCGCCCAGCGGAAGGCCGAGGCGCTGTCGGCGAGGCTCTGCCACACTGGCGACGATTTCGTCTACGAGATCACCCTCTTGCATCGGGACGGGCGACTGGTGCATGTCGAGATGGAGGCGGCGACCGGAAAAATCGTCGCCCGGCCGGCGCGCGAGCCCCGCGAACCGCGCGAAACTCACGAACCGCGCGAGCCGCAAATCAAGAACTGATTGTGGCGAGACGCAGGAGGCAGGCGGGGCATGCGGCTTTTGGTGGTCGAGGACGACCGGGATCTCAACCGTCAGGTGTCCGGCGCGCTGGAGGCCGCGGGCTATGCTGTCGACCGCGCGTTCGACGGGGAGGAAGGTTGGTTTCGCGGCGACACCGAGCCTTATGACGCGATCGTGCTCGACATCGGCTTGCCTAAGCGCGATGGGATCTCGATCCTCGAAGCCTGGCGGAAGGCGGGACGCACGGCGCCGGTCCTGATCCTCACCGCCCGCGACCGGTGGAGCGACAAGGTCCAGGGCATCGACGCCGGCGCCGACGATTATGTCGCCAAGCCCTTCCATATGGAGGAACTGCTGGCGCGCGTGCGCGCGCTCCTGCGCCGCGCCGCCGGCCACGCGTCCAGCGATTTGACCGTAGGCCCGGTCAGGCTCGACGCGCGAGCCGGGCGGGTCACGGTCAACGGCGTGAGCGTCAAGCTCACCAGCCACGAATATCGCCTCCTGTCCTATCTCATGCACCACACCGGGCGCATCATCTCGCGCAGCGAGATCGTCGAACACCTCTACGAGCAGGATTTCGACCGCGACTCGAACACGATCGAAGTGTTCATCGGGCGGTTGCGGAAAAAGCTCGGCGTGGACATCATCAAGACCGCGCGGGGCCTGGGCTATGCGGTGGGGGTGGAGGAGGAGACGCCGGCCGGGCGGTAGGGCGCGGGCGCTTAAGCGCTCCCGGCGATGAACGGGCCCGCCGCCAAGCGGCGCCCAGTCAATTCAATCACTGATCAGGCGGGTCCTGCTGCGCCCTGTCGCACCGGGCGTGCGCGCGTTTGACCTCGGCGAGAGAGCGGAAGGTCCGCGACGCGATGCTGGCGCAATAGTCGTCGAGCGAGCCGTCCGCGCCGGACGGACTGGCCGCGTCCGGCGACCCTTGAGAACCGGCAGGGTCGTTCGGTCCGCCGACCACCGGCGAATGCTCGAACAGGCCGGGAGGATATCCGTCGTCGGCCGCGAACGCCGAGCCCGCCGCCATGAGGGCGACGAAAGCGAGGATTGAGCGCTTCATGGCGATTACAAATGCCATTCTTAAGCGCAAACATCAACAGCACGGCGTGAGACGGCGGAGCCGCGCTTTCGCCCATCGCGAGCAGGCCCGCGCTTGACACGACCTCGCTCGAAGCTCACGCCGCGCCGATGACCCGGTCCGCCTTCATCCTTGGGACGCGCGGTTCGCCGCTCGCGCTGGCGCAGGCGAACGAGGCGCGGCGAAGGGTCGCCGAGGCGCTGGGCTGGGAGATCGAGCGGATCGCGCTCAAAGTCATCCGCACCAGCGGCGACAGGATCCAGGACCGGCCGCTCGCAGAGGCCGGCGGCAAGGGCCTGTT
>DATGHB010000340.1:0-3176 GCA_035308265.1 Roseiarcus sp. | reverse complement strand
GCGTCGCGCCCTCGACTATCTGGTCGGCTTCACCCTGTCTCCGGTGTTGTGGCGGAAGCTTCCGGGCGCGCGCTCGGCGGGGCGGGTGCAGTCGGTGGCGTTGCGGATCATCTGCGACCGCGAGCTTGAGATCGAGCGCTTCGTTGCGCGGGAATATTGGTCGATCATCGCCCATTTGCGGACCGAGGCCAACGCGTCCTTCTCCGCCCGTCTCGTCGGCGCCGACGGCAAGAAGATCAACCGGTTGGATGTCGGCTCGGGCATCGAGGCCGAAGCGTTCAAGGCCGCATTGGAGAAGGCGCGCTTCTCGGTTTCAGGCGTTGAATCGAAGCCGGTCAAGCGCCACCCCTATTCCCCCTTCACCACCTCGACCCTGCAGCAGGAGGCCTCGCGCAAGCTGGGCCTGGCGCCCGCGCGCACCATGCAGATCGCCCAGCGTCTCTATGAAGGGGTCGATGTCGGCGACGGCGCGGCCGGCCTCATCACCTATATGCGCACCGACGGCGTCGATCTGGCGCCGGAGGCGGTCAACGCCGCGCGCGCCTTCATCGCCAAGGATTTTGGCGATCGCTACGTCCCCGGCGCGCCGCGCCGCTACACGGCCAAGGCGAAGAACGCGCAGGAAGCCCATGAGGCGATCCGGCCAACCGACGTCAAACGCCGCCCACGCGACATCGCCCGTCATCTCGAGCCCGACCAGGCCAAGCTCTACGAACTGATCTGGACGCGGATGATCGCCTGCCAGATGGAGAGCGCCGAGCTCGAGCGGACCACCGTCGAAATTCTCGCCGAAGCTGGCGCCCGCAAGCTCGACTTCCGCGCGGCCGGCCAAGTCGTGCGCTTCGATGGTTTCTTGGCGCTGTACCAGGAGGGGCGCGACGACGAGGAGGACGAGGATTCGGGCCGCCTACCCCCAATGGCCGAAGCAGAAAAGCTTGCAAAGGAGCGCATCGAGGCTTCGCAGCATTTCACCGAGCCGCCGCCGCGCTACACCGAGGCGACCTTGATCAAGCGCATGGAGGAGCTCGGCATCGGCCGACCTTCGACCTATGCCTCGACCATGGCGGTCCTCCGCGACCGCGACTATGTGCGCGTCGAGAAGAAGCGGCTCATTCCGGAGGACAAGGGGCGCCTCGTCACCGCCTTCCTCGAAGCCTTCTTCGCCCGCTACGTCGGCTATGACTTCACCGCCGATCTCGAGGAGAAGCTCGATAAAATCTCCAACAGCGAGATCGATTGGAAGGAGGTGTTGCGCGATTTCTGGCGCGATTTTTCCGCCGCCATCGGCGGCACGAAGGACCTCCGCACCGCGCAAATCCTCGACAGCCTCAACGAGCTGTTGGGTCCGCATATTTTTCCACCACGCGCCGACGGCGCCGATCCCCGCCTCTGCCCGCTCTGCAACAAGGGCATGCTGTCTTTGAAGCTCGGCAAATACGGCGCCTTCATCGGCTGCTCGCGCTATCCCGAGTGCAAATATTCGCGCGTTCTCGCGCCGTCGGGCGCGGAGGCTTCCGAGGGCGAACGGCCGGGCGTCCGTGTGCTCGGCGATGACCCAGCGACGGGCGAGGAAATCACTCTGCGCAACGGGCGCTTCGGCGACTACGTTCAGCAAGGGGAAGGCGAGAAGCCGAAGCGCTCATCGCTGCCCAAGGGCCTGAGCGCCGACGATTTGACGCTGGAGAAGGCGCTCAGGCTGCTCGCGCTTCCCCGCGAGGTCGCGCGCCATCCTTCGAGCGGCGAGCCGATCCTCGCCGGCATCGGCCGCTATGGCGCTTACGTTCAGCACGGCAAGACCTACGCCAATCTCGGCCGCGACGACGACGTGCTCGAGATCGGCGCCAACCGCGCGATCGACCTCATCGTCGCCAAGGAGAGCGGCGCCAGCGCCGGACGTTTCGGCGCCGCCCCCGCGCGCGTTCTGGGCGACCATCCGGAGGGCGGCCCGGTCAGCGTCAAGCAGGGCCGCTTCGGGCCTTATGTCAATCACGGCAAGATCAACGCCACTCTCCCTAAGGGGACCGACCCTGCGGGCCTCACCCTCGGCGAGGCGGTGGAACTCATCAAGGCGAAGGCCGCTGGCGGCGGCGTGATCGGGCGGCTCGTCGGGGAGCATCCGGATGGCGGGCCGGTCACGGTGCGCGACGGCCGCTTTGGGGCTTATGTCAACTGGGGCAGGGTCAACGCCACCCTGCCCAAGGGGGCTAAGCCCGATTCCGTCACGCTCGCGCAAGCTCTCGAACTGATCGCCGAGCGCGAGGGCAAGCCCGCCGCCCGGCCGCGCAAGCCGGCGAAAGCGGCGGCGAGGGGCAAGCCAGAGAAGCCGCCGGCCAAGGCGGGCGCAAGGAAACCAGTCAGCGCGAAGAAAGCCGCGGCCAAAAAGGCGCCCGCGGCCAAGCCGAAGTCCGCCACCAAGCGCGGATAGTCCTTCCTACTAGGCCCCGTGGGTCTCAATCGGGCCGGTGGCACACCGCTTCGATGTTGTTGCCGTCGGGGTCGAAGACGAACGCGCCGTAGTAGTGCTTATGGTAATGGGGCCTCGGTCCGGGCGCGCCGTTGTCCCTTCCGCCCGCGCTGAGCGCCGCCCGGTGGAACGAGTCGACCTCGGCCCGCGTGCGAGCCGTGAACGCGACATGGGTCCCGCCTTTGGGCTTCGCGCCCGTGCCGATCCAGAAGAACGCCTTGTTGTCCTTGCCGAAGCCGGCGTGGTCGTCCGCGCCAGTCTGTTCGGCGGTCACTTCCATGATGACGCTAACGCCGAGGGGCTTCAGCGCGGCGACGTAGAAGGCTCTCGCCCGACTCATGTCCTTAACCGCAAGGCCGATATGGTCAATCATGATCGCCTCCATGGCGTTGGCAGCGACTCGTCGCGGCGGCTCGGGTTCGTGCTATAATGGCTTGCCTCGGGCAGAGCGAGAGGCGAGCAAGCGGGCGCTATCGAATGGGGAGGCCCGTCGATGAATCCAATCAACGCGACCCACCCTTATGCGGGCCATCATGCGGAAGCGGCGTATAGCCGTTGGGCCCCGGTCTATGACCTGATCTTCGATTTGCCGTTCCACCCCGGCCGGGCGGCGGCGGCGCGCGCGGCGGGCGAGGCCGCGGGTCCCGGCGGCGAGATCCTGGTGATCGGCGTCGGCACCGGGCTCGAACTGCCGCTTCTGCCCGGCAATGTG
>DATGHB010000339.1:0-5282 GCA_035308265.1 Roseiarcus sp. | reverse complement strand
CTTGAGGCCGTACACATCGCCCTTCGTAACCTTGGCCGTCAGAAGGCGCCATCTCATTCTCTTCTGCGCTGGCTCGGTTCGCCGACCCGTTCGACGAGAAGTCCCCTGAGGCGCCGGAGTTCGGCGATCTCCTCTTCGAGGGACGCGCGATAGCTCTTGGATCTGGTTTTCTTCGATTGGGCGGTCAAAGAGTCGAGTTCGCGATCGGCTTGCTCAACCAGATCGTGGAGACGGTCCCATTCGACCTTCTGTTGCTTTATCAGCGGGCCAATGAAAATGACCTCGCTGGTCAGGAAATTGAGTCGGACGTCGTCCGGATGAGGCAGTGGCGCGGGACCGGTAATCCCCAGTCTCTCGCGCCGTTCGAGCTCTTGTTCCCATTTGAGTTTATAGTCGAGCGCCGCATCGAACAGTCGGTCGGTTAGCTCTCTGCGAGCGCGTTCGGTTTCGGTCAGCAGCTTCGCAAAGGCTTGCTGCGAACGCAGTTGGCCGCGCGCCGCGTTGACGGCAAGGGCGCGGACGACCGCTTTCGCCATCGGGATTGTGATCTGCCGGTTGCCTTCCGTCACCTTGATGGTCCGATACGCTTCGTCGATGACGATTTCCTTCAGGCGTTCTTCATGTGGCCCAGGACGCTTATTGCGCGCGCCTTTGGGACGGCCTTTTGGATTGCCGGATCGACCAGTCACGAACTGTGAGGCTTTTGGCGGTCGGCCATAGCCAACCTCGTAGTCGGACGATTCGGGCGACGGCGGCGCCAGGCGGAGTCTTCGCTTGTTCGGCATTGCGGCGCTCTCCTCAGAGAGAGCCGGCGCGGCAACGCCGTGAACCAAAGGAACCCCCATGTGGGGTCACCGCATCTCTCCCAGCCGCCAGGTCACCGTCACCGCCAGTCCCGACCGGCTTGCGGCTTGCCACTATCGGGATTTCTCCGGTCGCTCGCTTGGAGACTTCATCGTCGGTGGCCCGATTGTCGACCATTTGATGGTTAGCCGGCCGGCCGGAAACCCCACAGGCGATCAGTTCGGCGCCGTCCTTAGCGAAGAGCTCCCAGCGCTGGAGAATGCGGTCGCAATAGACGGGATCGAGCTCGCACAGGCGCGCTCGGCGGCCGGTCTTGTGCGCCGCGATGAGAGTCGAGCCCGAACCTCCAAAGAGATCGAGAACGACGCCGCCACGGCGCGAGACGTCCTTGATCGCGTCCACGATCATCGCGACCGGCTTCACCGTTGGGTGGAGCGCAAGTTCGTCCATACGACCGACCTTTAACGTATTGACGCCGCGATACTCCCAGACGTTGGTCCGGTAGCGCCCGTGCTGCCCGAGCTCGAAACTGTTGATGTGAGGGGCCGAGCCGTTCTTGAAGGCGAAGATCAGCTCATGGCGGGAGCGATAGAATGCCCCCATTCCGCCGTTGTCCTTCGCCCAAACGATCAAGTTTTTCAGTTCTGAATAGTTGGCGCCTCCCGCTTGCAGCATCTCGGCCATATGCCGCCAGTCCATACAGATGAAGTGGATCGACCCGTCGCAGCTGAAGGTGACGAGATTGGCGAAGGCCGAGCGTAGGAACTCCGTGAACCGGGCCACGCTCATCTCGCCCGAGGCCATGGCGAATTCGCGATGACGCACCTTGCCGAGCCCGCTCACGTTGCCCTCAATCGCGACATTGTAGGGCGGGTCGGTGAAAACCATCTCGGCCTTTTCGCCGTCCATCAGGACGGCGATCACGTTGGGATCGAGCGCATCGCCGCAGATCAGCCGATGTGGCCCAAGCCGCCAGATGTCCCCTTGTTGGCACCTTGTAGGGACCGACTCCGAATCAGGAAGCTGGTCATCGGCGGGGTCCCCCGCCTCTTCTGGCGCAAGCCCATCAATAAGGCCGTCGATCTCGGCAATCGAGAAGCCGGTGAGTCCGATGTCGAAACCCATATCCACCTCCATCAACTCCTTGAGCTCGAGCGCCAGAAGCTCTTCATCCCAGCCGGCGTTGAGGGCGAGCTTGTTGTCAGCGAGCACATAGGCCCGCTTCTCTGCTGTCGTCATGTGGTCGACCCGTAAGCAAGGCACGGTCGGCATCCCGAGTTCGCGCGCCGCTTCGACCCGTCCGTGTCCGGCCAGGATCCGGTCCTCGCCGTCGATCAACACCGGATTGGTGAAACCGAATCGGCTTATACTTTCGGCGATCTGCCGGATCTGCTTTCGCGAATGGGTGCGGGCGTTGCGCGGAAAAGGCCGCAATTGGCCAGTAGGCAAGTCTTCCACCAAACGAGCGAACATGACGCGGAGCCCCTAGAATCAAGCGCGCTATTTTGTGCGCCCTTTGTTCTCTCCGACATGGAGAGCCTATTAAACGTTCGTAACGTTGCCGTGAGTGCACTTGGCGGCTTAGCGGATATCTCGCGGTACCGACTGCGGCGTCTCCTGATAGTTCCCGGTCGGCACGAGACTGATCGCTGATCCTGCGCAATCCGTTCCCTGCTCGGATGATTTAATTCCCTGTTCCGGCTCGCAGGGAATTGTTCGACAAGCCATTGATATAGCGGCAAAAATCGGCATACTTTTCCGCCTCTCGGGCCGTTTTGGCTTGAAATTCCCTGTTCTTTCCCTGTTACCAGGGAATTCGTCCGGCGGAGACCGGTTTCGCAGGACTGTGTCCACCACCAGCCACTCCCGCGTTCTGGCGCGCTTTGGCTCGTCGGTGGAGCGACATATCCGGGGGTTACCGCCGGAAAGTTACAGCGACGCGATCGGCTACGGGGCGGCGGGTAAGTTAAGCGCGCCACTCTTTCCTTTTATTTGCGCGTCCGATAGCGTCCAACGCGAGCCGCGATGGAAATGCGGGCAGATGAGCAGAGACCGAACTCTTCTCGGATAGACGAGCAACATCAGGACCTTACGGACTATATCGGAGGATCGATTGTCCGAGCCAAGCGTGAATGCGAAGGCCCGCCTGCTCGGCGAAGGCGCGACGGGCGACAAGCCGGCCTCGCCCCTGCCTGGCCGGAGGGCTGGTCAACCGGCGGCCCCGCCCGTTTCGATCGAGCCGCCGGCGGCCGCATCCGCGCAAACGCTCGCGGCGCCGGTCTTTCTTGGCGATTCAGTTGACGGGGCGGACGTCCTGAACGCCGCCCAGATCGTCGAGCCGCTGGCTCAGCTTTGCGTGACCCGTGAGGTCCAGACGCCCTTTCTGGCGGCGATCTTGGGATCCTCCGGCGCCGGCAAGACGTTTGCGTTGAGGCGCCTTGCGCAGGCGATCGAACGGCTCGGCGCTTCGCCGGCGGGGGCGGGCGGCGGCGCGCTCAAGCGGGTCGTGCTGGCGCGGGTCGACGCGTCGAGCGGCGTCGAAGCGCCGGTGGCGATCGCCAGCGCCGCTTACGCCGCGCTGGATCGCGAGCCGGGGGACGTGGACTATTCGGCCCTGCTCGACGAGACCGGCCATGCCGGGGGCGATCCGCAGCGCGCCGCGAGAGCAGCCTCCGATCGCCATGACGACCTCATGCGGAAGCTCGAGGCCGAGCGCTCGCAGCGCGACGACGTCGAGGCCAAGCGGGCGCGGCTCGCCGACACGCTGGCGTTCGAGACTCCGGGTTCCCGCGTCGACGTCTTCGCCCGCGCCCGCCGAGGCACGATCGAGGCGCATTTGCGCCGGTTCGGGCTCGCCGGATCGGACGCCGATTCGAGCTACCGCCATCTGGCGCGCGACATGTCGACGCTGGGCGCTGGCGCGCGCGCGGCGATCGTCATTCGCTCCATCTGGGCCTACGGCAGCCAGGCTCGGCTCATCATGTGGGCGATCGTCGCCTTTGTGCTGGCCTTCCTTATCTCTTTCCTGCATCGCGACGCGGCGGTCGACGCGATCGGCGGCCTTCACGATTCGCTGAAACCGGTCGCCGGCTGGATGGCGACGCACGGGGGTCTGTTCGACCGGGCGGCGGAGATTTTCACCCTCCTCGGCGTGCTTCTCATCGCGCTCAATCTGTGGCGGGCGCTTCAATTCTCGAACCTTCTGTTGCGCGGCGCGCGGCTGCTCACGGGCGAGGTCCGCGAACGGCGCCGCGATCTTGACGGGCGGGTCACTCGGCTCAACCAGCGCGTCGCCACGCTGACCGCGGAAGCAGACTCGGCCGCAAAGCGCGCCGAAGCCGCGAGCCAGCGCGCCGGAGGCAAGACCTCCACGCGCGCTCCGGGCCCGGAGTTTCTCGATTCCCCCCATGCGCCGTCGGCGAGCGCGCGCGCGTTCCTCGCCGCGCTCAGCGCAAGGCTCGGGCGGCAGGCCGCGTCGGGACCGGCGCCGGACCGGCTGATCGTCATCGTGGACAATCTCGACGCGCTGCAGCCGGCTGCGGCCGTCGCCTGGATCGACGCCGCCCAGAGCGTGATCGGACCGGGCTCGGTTGGCCTCATCGCTTTCGATCCCGGCCGGCTCGCGGGCGCGCTCGGGGACAAGAGCGAAGCGCGCCGACGTTTCGGCAAATGGCTCCAGGTCACGCTCAACCTCCCGCCGCGCGGCGACGCCCACGGCGAACTCATGGTCGCGCGGCTCCTGTCGACCGGGCCCGAGCCCTCGCCTGCGGTCGATCCGGCAATCGCGGCGGCGCTCGCCGAGCCGCTCACGGCCGCGGAAAAGGCGCTGCTATCGACCCTCGCGCCGCTTGCCGCGCATTCGCCGCGCGACGCCAAGCGCTTCCTCAACGCCTATCGTCTGGCGCGATCCTCAGGTTCGCCGCGGCCGGTGATGGCGCTGATGCAGGCGGCGGCCTTCGCCCCCGAGGACACGCGGGCGGCGCTCGGCGAGCGCCTCGCCAATGGATCGGGCGAGCTCGCCGACGCCGGTTTGTCCCCGGCGCTGGCCGAGGCCGTCAAGGCCGCCCGCGCGGCTAACGGCGGCCCGATCTCGATCGAGGATGCGCGCGCCGCGGCGGAAATCGCCCGCCGCTACGCCCTTCCGTTCTGAGGCCCTGGACGGCGCCCTATCTGCGGTACGGTGGGGAGCCCAACATGCGGAAGGCGAAGGCAAAACACCAACCGGCAAAAGACGCCTCCGCCGCCCCTCGAGCATATACGTCCGCAGACGAGCGGCGCGCCATAGGCAAGGCGCTGCGCGAAGCGACGCCGCGCGCCGCGCACGGCGGCTGGAAGCCGCCCAAGGATCGGCGCGATCCGGTCGAGCTTCTCCGCGAGTCCAACGAAGGCCGAATCTCGGCGCTGATCCCGATCCGCTTCGGACGCATGGCGCAATCGCCTTTCGCCTTCTATCGGGGCGCGGCCGCGGTCATGGCGGC
>DATGHB010000338.1:0-5446 GCA_035308265.1 Roseiarcus sp. | reverse complement strand
CCTTCACAACAAGGATGCGGTGCTGGAAATGCTCGGCCGGTTCAACGAAGACCTGACGGCCTTCAGCGCATGATCCGGCGCGAGGATGGCGACGGGCTGTTCGCGCTCTTCACCCGAACCCGGGCGATAAGGCTGGGGATTGTCGCCGAGGGCCAGGAGACGGCTCAGCCGGACTTCGGCCGACGCGCCGCCGAAGGCGAAGAGCCGGCGCCGTGACCTCCGCGGCCTTCGGCGAGCCCGCTCCAGACGGCAGCCTCTGGGTGTTCGGATACGGGTCGCTGATGTGGCGACCCGGATTCGCCTATGCGCGACGCTGCAAGGCGCTGCTGCGCGGCTGGCGCAGGAGTCTCTGCGTCTTTTCCCATGTCTATCGCGGCTCGCCCGGCCGGCCGGGCCTCGTGCTCGGGCTCGATCGCGGCGGCGCCTGTCCCGGGGTGGCCTTCGAGGTCGACGCGGGCTTGCGCGAACCGACGATCCGCTACCTCCGCGAACGCGAGCAGGTGACGGCCGTCTATGTCGAGCGGATCTCGCCGGTTCAGCTCGAAGGCGGCGACCGGGTGCTGGCTTTGACCTATGTCGCCGACCGGCTGCACAGCCAGTATGCCGGGCGACTCGACCGCGAGACGATGCTCGAGATCGTGCGCGCGGGCCAGGGCCAGTCAGGCGACAATGTGGAATATATTCTCGAGACCCACGACCACCTGCGGGAGTTGGGGGTGCGGGATCGCGATCTCGAATGGCTGAGCGCCAGACTGAGGGCCTGAGAGCGCGGGCGCCGCATCCTCAGGCAGGTCAGCTCACACTGGGTTTTTGGCCTAGTTCCATTTTTAACGGCGCGCGCCAATGATTTCACGGACTTGCGACCCCGTTTAGTTCCGCATCCCGAAATTGACACACAATTACCATGTGTTATCAGATTCAAGGCGCGGCCGGCCCGACAGCAAATCGTCCCGCTAGCCGGCGACCAGATCGGCGACCGCCGCCGCACGTTCCTCAGGGGACCTGGCCAGAAGATGGAGGTGGAGCTCGCCCGCCGCGCCGAAGGCCTTGAGCTCCCGTCGCGCGCTCGCGACTGACGGCTCCGGAAAGGCGCCGGTCTCGCGCACCGACAGGACGCGGCGGCGCCCCTTCGCGTCGCGAACCGCGGCGATGAGAATGGCGCCGCAAAAGGCCGGACATTCCGACGCCGGATAGACCGAAAAGACGTAGCGCCGCCCCGACCGTCCCTTCCACGAACAGAACCGGGACGAGATCGGCATGCCCGCCAGCGCGGCCAGCGAGGCGCCTCCGTGTCGGCCGTCGCTCGCCAAAGCGATCCACGGCGCCGTCGGCTGCTCGCAGAAGCCAGCAGCCTCACCGATTTCCCTGTCGCAAGCCAGCATGACCGTCGCCGCCCAAGATTGTTACAAGAACATTAATAGAACAAAGCAAGGCCACCGTCAAGCCGGACGCAGCGTTTCCCCATCGCTCTTCGCGCCTTCCCTAAGGACCTCGGCAAGCGACGGATTCCGGCCGACGGCTTCGGCGTTGAGACGGTCGCAAGCGGTCTCGATCGTCGCCTGCAGGCAATCGGCGAACGTGGCGCGGTCGAGACCCGGCTTGATGACCGGCAGATATTCGATCACCGCCACCCCCGGCCGGCGCAGGAAGCCGCGCCGTCGCCAGAAGAGGCCCGTATTGACGGCGACCGGCAGGCAGGGGACTCCCGTCTCGGCGTAGAGGGCCGCCGCCCCCTGCTTGTATTTCGGCGGCGCCCCGGGAACGCGGCGCGTTCCCTCCGGATAAATGAACACCTGCCGGCCGGCGGCGAACACCGGCCTGGCGGCGCCGGCGATTTGCTGCAACGCCTGCCGGCCTCGCGCGCGATCGATCGCGATCTGCTCGGACACGATGAGATAGAGGCCGAACAGCGGAACGCGGGTGAGCTGCCGCTTGAGGATGATGGCGAAGTCGGGCGCGTATTTGAGCAGCGCGAAGGTCTCGAGAAACGATTGATGCTTGGCCGCGATCAGCACCGCGCCCTTAGGGATGTTCTCGACCCCGCGATATTCGAGCCTGAGCCCGCAGATCGTGTCGAGAAGCCAGACGGAAATCGAGCCCCACAGCCGGGCAAGGGCAAAGACGGCGCGCCGGCCGAACAGCATGGTCGGGAGACCTGCGATCATCAGAAGCACCATGTTCAGATAGAACAGGGCGTTGAAGATGAGCGATCGCGCAGCCAGCATGGGGGACGTCGACGAGTCGCGTGGAGGAGCGGCCGCCATGTTATGGGAGCCTCTGCAAATGGCGCATGACGATCTCGCGCGAGAGAAGACCGGTCAGCAGGGTCACGGCGCCGCACACCACGACAAGCGCGAGATAGCCCAGGGGGCGGAGCGCGAAAGAGCCGAACATCGCCGCGATCTCTTCGCCTCCCGGCGAGTGCGCCCATGAAAGCGACAGAAGCGAAGCGGTTGCGAAGAAGGCGACCGCAGCAAGCCCGCCGATCATCGCGCCGCGCAACCCTAAGCCCCGGAAATGAATCTCGAACTCGCCGGCGATAAACGCGTCCGACGCGCCGACCAGATGGAGCACTTCGACGATCTCCCGGGCGCCCGCCATCGCGCCGCGAGTGGCGAACCCGATCGCCGTGCCCATCGCCACGATCATCAGCACGAACAGAGCCGCCGCCAGAATGACGATCGCCCTCGCCATCGCGCCAAGACGCGCCGCCCAGACCCGGTGGTCGTCGAGACCGGCCTGGGGAACGGCCGAGGCGAGCGCCTTGCGCAATGCCGTGAGGTCCTCGGCGCCCGAGGCTCTAAGCCTCAGGAGGATCAGCCGGGGAATGGGCAATTGGCTCAGGTCGAGGCCCTGGCCGAGCCACGGCTCGAGGAGCTTTTCCGATTCGGCTCTCGAATAAGCGTGAGCCGACTCGACCGCTGGCGCTTGCGCAGCGATGGCGACGGCCTTGGCGACGAGGCTCTCGACATCGTCGTGAGGCCCGGGCTTCACCTGGATGGTGGCGTCGCGCAAGACATCCGAGCGCCAGGCCTTCGAAGCGTCGGCGACGAGCAGCGCCCCGCCCGCGGTCAGGCAGGCGAGAAAGGTCATGATCGCAATGACCACGACCAGCGCGCGCCCGGCGACCGAGTCGCGCGGGATGAGGGGCGCATTGGTCTTGAACGCGCTCTCCGGTTCATCGGCGGCGACATGTTCGACGGCCGGTTCGTTCATGACGGCAATCCGTCGAACACCGCCAGCTTGCCGCCTCCAATGGTGAGCCTGCGGGCGAAGCCGAACTGGTCCATGAGCTGGAGGTCATGGGTGGCGATGACCACCGCCGTTCCCAGCCGGTGGAGTTCGACGAACAGCCTGAGGAGCCGGCGCGCGAGGAGAGGATCGACATTGCCGGTCGGCTCGTCCGCCAGCAAAAGCTCGGGGCGAACGATCAGCGCGCGGGCGATTGCGGCCCGCTGCTTTTCGCCGCCCGAAAGGACGGGCGGAGGCGCATCCATCCGGTCGCCGAGACCGACCCAGCGCAAAAGCTCGACCACTTCCGCCCGATAGCCTTTTTCCTCGCGTCCCATCGCCCGCAACGGCAGCGCCACGTTCTCATAGGTGCTGAGATGGTCGAGGAGGCGAAAATCCTGAAAGACGGCGCCGATTCGTCTTCTCAGCGTCGTCAGGTCGTTCTTGCGTAAAGTGGCGGCGTCGAGGCCAAAGACCCGGATCGTTCCCCTTGTCGGGCGAAGCGAGAGCAGCATGAGGCGCATGAGGGTCGTCTTGCCGGCGCCGGATGGGCCGGTGAGGAACTGAAAGCTCTGCGGCTCGACGGAAAAACTGAGATCGCCCAGCACCTCCGGCCCCATGCCGTATCGCAAGCCGACATTTTCGAACCTGAGCAAACCCAATCCTCGAAACGGCGTTTAACGCGGCTTTAACCGTGTTTCCAGCCAAATGCGACCGTCAGCCACCCGATCGGATGAGCGAGGTCCGACGTCATGTCTCAGGCCCAGGGGTTCAGCGTCAAGCGTGATCGAGGCCTGCCCGAAGGACGCGGCGCGGCGCGGCGGCGCTCACGCGCCGTTGGCGCGACGGCCGTGGCGTCGGTCCTCGCCGCCCTCGTGGCCGCCTCGACCATGGCGATCGCGGCGCGGGCGGCGATCGTCTCGTTGGCGCCCGCAACTGCGGCGGCCTACGCGCTCGCCGGAATGCCGGTCAATCTTCGGGGCTTATCGATTGGCGCCGTCCAAGCGACGGCGAGGCGGGACCCACAGGGGCAGGGGGAACTCGTGGTCACCGGCGAGATTGCGAATCTGCGGGACAGGGAAACGCCCGTGCCCGCTCTGCGCCTGGCTTTGCGGGCGCAAGACGGGCGTGAGCTTTACGCCTGGACGGAGCGGGGACCGAGAACCAGCCTCGCCGCCCGCGAGCGAGCCGCATTCCGGGCCCGGCTCGCCGCGCCCCCGGCCGGGGTTCGCGACGTTCTGGTCAAATTCGCAGCGACAGGCAATAAAGGGTCGTTCACCGAGATTCCTCCATGAGCGGCGAAAGACAGGTCAAGGTTCTCTTCGACGAACGGATGATCGCCGAGCGAACGGAAGGGCTGGCGCGGGAGATCGCCGCGGCGGAGCCGAAGGACCTGCTGGTCGTCGCCATCCTCAAGGGCTCCTTCATGTTCGCCGCCGACCTTCTGCGCGCTCTTCATCGGGTGGGGCTCGAGCCGCAGGTGGAGTTCTTTCATCTCTCGAGCTATTTGAGCGGGACCGTGTCGAGCGGGACGGTGAAGATCCTTCGCGACATCGAATCCTCGGTCCGCGACCGCGACGTTCTTCTGGTCGACGACATTCTCGAATCGGGCCGGACGCTGGCTTTCGCCAAGGACCTTCTGATCGCGCGGGGCGCGCGGCGGGTTCTGGTCTGCACCATGCTGGAGAAGCCGGGAAAACGGGCTGTCGGCGTCAGCGCCGATTTTGTCGGCTTTGTCTGCCCCGACGTTTTTGTGGTCGGCTACGGCATGGACGTCGCCCATTCCTATCGCGAATTGCCATATATTGGCCGGGTGGTGACCGCGCAGGACGCCGCCGCCTGACCCCGCCGGATACGGAAGCCCCCCCGCGTGTTCGAGAGTCGCTTTCAATCCTTCGCAGCCCAGGGCGATCCTTCGCATGGGGCGGCCCGGGTGAATGAGTTGCGCGCTGAGCTGCATCGATTGGGATTGGCGGGGTTCATCGTTCCGCGCGCCGACGAGCACCAGAACGAATATGTGCCGGCGGGCGCGGAGAGGCTGAGATGGCTCACCGGATTTGCGGGCTCGGCGGGGCTCGCGGTGGTGCTGAAAGACTCGGCGGCGTTGTTCGTCGACGGCCGATACACCGAGCAGGTGAAACATGAGGCGGACGGATCGGTGTTCGAATTCCGCCATGTGACCGACGAGCCGCCGACGACATGGATCACGCGCCAT
>DATGHB010000337.1:0-5053 GCA_035308265.1 Roseiarcus sp. | reverse complement strand
CTCGATCCGGCGAAATACGCCGGACTCGCCGAGGGCGACGCGCATGTCATCCGCAACGCCGGCGGCCGGGCGACGGAAGATGCAATCCGCTCGCTCATCATCTCGCACAAGCTGCTCGGCACCAATGAGTGGTTCGTCATCCACCACACCAATTGCGGGATGGAGCTGTTCTCCGACGAAGTCATGGGCGAACTGCTTGAGGACGACCTCGCCACGGCTTCATTCGATGGAAAGAAATGGTCGAATCCGCATCATCGCGGCGGGCACACGGCCGGCCATTTCATCAAATGGCATACGATCAAGAATCAGGAGGCGAGCGTCGTGCACGACGTGCGGCGAATCCGGGCGCACCCTCTCGTTCCTCGCAACATCCCGATCCACGGCTATATCTATGATGTGAAGACCGGCCGCCTCAACGAAGTGGCGGCGGCGACCGAGGCGGGGAAAGCCGCAGCTTAGCGTTGTCGACGCAGTCGTTGACCGCGTCCGGCGTAAAAGCAAACTGCGTTGGACGAGGCGCCTTATGCGCGCTCATGATCAGAGGCAACGAGCGTCCGCAGCGTGATGGAATAACGAAGGCGATCGAGGACCGGAATGCTGTGCTCCCACTCTCTGCGTGCCGGCCCCGAAAGCAGATAGGCCGAGCGCGGTCCGACGGCCAGCGACGCGCGGTCCCACGCCTCCCCCGCCTTCCGGCGGAAGCGCAGGACGCAGGGCGCGAGCAGCGACACGCCCACGACCTCGTCGAACTGAGCCTTGTCGCGATGCCAGCCGATCCCCGCGCCGGGCCGATATTCGTTGATGAGAACTTGCCGGAAAGCATCCGCAGGCCGGCCGAAGACCGCCGCGACCTTGCGCCGTAGCGATTCGAGAAAGCCTGGAAACGGCGCGGCCTCGACGACGGCGCGACTGCCGTAGTCGTAGCGATAGCCGAAGCTCGCCACGCGGCGGTTCGCCAGAAACCCTTGAAAGTCGAATGGCTTGAACGGGAGGTCGGCAAGCTCGCGCGCAAGCGCCTCCTCCTCGTCGGCGGACAGAACATCGGCGTGATAGCGGAACCCCTCCGGCAATCCGTAAGGCGCGCCGAACAGATCGGGCTGAGCGGAGGACGAGGCATCTCGTGCGCGGCGGCGGCCTGGAGCGTTCATCGCTCATAGATAGGGGGTCTCAAAAGGCCGTCCAGCGCTTACTCTATAAGAATGAACATGTTTTACTAGTTAATTTTATTCCCTTAGGATGAGACCGTGGATGACCCCGGCAATCTGGTCTCTCCCTGGGAGGTGACAAAGGGACAGAAAATGGCGCCTAAGGGCTTGAAAAACCACGCTCGCAGCCAAGGGCGCGCGGGCGCGACGCCACGCTCTACGCCGCCTTCCGCCCCCGCCTCATGAGCCGCGCGGGTTTCGCCGGTTCGGGCGGCGTCGCGTTCTCGTCGAACAGCTCGGCCAGCTTCTCGGTCATCGCCCCGCCCAGCTCCTCGGCGTCGACGATGGTCACCGCGCGCCGGTAATAGCGCGTCACGTCGTGGCCGATGCCGATGGCGATGAGCTCGACCGGCGAGCGGGTTTCGATCTCCTCGATCACATGGCGCAGGTGGCGCTCGAGATAATTGCCCGGGTTGACGGAGAGCGTCGAATCGTCGACCGGCGCGCCGTCGGAGATCATCATCAGGATCTTGCGGCTCTCGGCGCGGCCGAGAAGGCGCTGGTGAGCCCAGTCGAGCGCCTCGCCGTCGATATTCTCCTTGAGCAGCCCCTCGCGCATCATCAGGCCCAGATTCTTGCGCGCGCGCCGCCAGGGCGCATCGGCGGCCTTGTAGATCAGATGGCGCAGGTCGTTGAGCCTGCCCGGATTGGCGGGCTTGCCGGCCTGAAGCCAGGACTCGCGCGACTGGCCGCCTTTCCAGGCGCGGGTGGTGAAGCCGAGAATCTCCACTTTCACCCCGCAGCGTTCGAGCGTGCGGGCGAGAATGTCGGCGCAGGTCGCAGCGACGGTGATCGGGCGCCCGCGCATCGAGCCCGAATTGTCGATCAGCAGCGTGACCGTCGTGTCGCGGAACGCCATGTCCTTCTCCTGCTTGAAGGACAGGGGCTGCTGCGGATCGATGATCACGCGCGGCAGGCGCGCGCTGTCGAGCACGCCCTCCTCGAGGTCGAACTCCCAGGAGCGGCTCTGCTGCGCCATCAGGCGCCGCTGCAGCCGGTTGGCGAGTCGGGCGACCACCGAATGGAGGTTCTGCAACTGCTTGTCGAGATAGTCGCGCAGGCGCTGCAGTTCTTCGGGGTCGCACAATTCGTCGGCGTCGACAATCTCGTCGAAGCGGGTAGTGAAGGCCTTGTAGTCGGGGCCCCGCTTCTCCGGGGCCTGGGGCTGCGGGGCGCGGCTCTCCGCCGCTTCTTCCGCGTCGCCCGCTTCCCCTTCGTCGTCGAGCTCCGACGACGGGGCCTCGACCGTGTCGATCGCGCCTTCCTCGGCGTCGTCGGAACTCTCGTCGGCCGCTTCGCGCTGCATCGAATCCTGGGAGGACTGGTCCTCGCCCTCGCCCTCTGCCTCGTCAGCGTCCTCCGGCGGCGTCTTGTCCTCCGTCTCCTCGTCCGAGTCCTCGGCGTCGGCGTCGGAGTCGCTGGCGAGCCCCAGCGACGAGAGGACCTTGCGAACGAGCCTCGCATAGGCGCGCTGGTCGAGGAGGGCGCCGCCCAGCCGGTCGAGATCGACGCCCGCCTTCTCCTCGATGAAGGGCCGCCAGAGCTCGACCAGGCGCTGAGCGCCGCGCGGCGGCTCGAGCCCGGTCAGGCGCTCGCGCGCCAGCATCGCCACCGCGTCCTCCAGAGGCGCCTCCTCACGCGTGCGCGCCTCGGCGAAGGGGCTGCGGTGGTAGCGGTCATCGAGCATGGCGGCGATGTTCGACGCCACGCCCTCCATGCGGCGCGAGCCGATCGCTTCGACCCGCGCCTGCTCGACCGCGTCGAAGAGGGCGCGCGCGGGCGGGCTCTGCGGCGCCAGGCGCCGGTGGAGCGCCTCGCTGTGGCAGGCGAGGCGAAGCGCAAACGAATCCGCGAGCCCGCGGACGATCGCCGCCTCGCGCGGATTGGGCTTGCGCGGCGGTTCGGGCAGCCGCGCCTTGACGCCCTCCGGCGAAGTCAGGAGCGAGGGCTTGTCCGCCGAAAAGGTGATCTCGAGCTCGGGCTGGCGCGCGAGCGCGCGGGTGCAGGAGGCGAGCGACCGCTTGAACGGCTCATTCGGCGCGTCGGCCTTGGCCGCTGGCTTGCGGTTGGTCGGCTTGACGTCGACGCTCGACATTCGGGGGCCTTCAGAGGGGGGCGCCGCCGAGGCGCCAAAGGGCCTCTATAGGCTCCGCGGCGAGGCCAGGGCAAGGCGGAGCGCGCCCGTCGGCTTCAGGCGGAGCGGCCGCGCCAGGCGTCCAGCGACCATGGGCCGGACCCCAGGATCGCGAGAGCGAGAAAGCCGCCGGCCATGGCGATGTTCTTGTTGAACTGGATCGACTGGTCCGCGCCGAGGTGGAAGAAGAGCGCGGTCAGCCAGCAGTAGCCCGAAAGGGCGATCGCCGCCCAGCGCGTCTTCACACCGAACAGCACGAGGAGGCCCCCGCCCAGTTCGGTCAGAATGACCAGCGGCAGCAGGCGCCCATCCACGCCATGCGCCTGCATGTAGCCGACGACGCCGGCATAGCCGCCAATTTTCTCGGCGCCCTCGAGGATGAAAATGTAAGCCAGCATCGCACGGGCGATGAGCCCCAGCGGGCCAGCCCAGCGGACCAGGAAATCGAGGTCCGCGTCGAAAGTCCGCCCGCCCGCAGCCGGCGCGGCGTCTTCGCGCGTCGATCGCGCCTGCGACATCGTGATTCCCTACGTCAGAGGGACGCGCGCCGCAAACGCCGGCGCGCGTCTTAAAAAAGTCCGGATCAAAGCGCGTGCGCCTGCGTCAGCGCCTCGGCCAGATCCTGGTAATATTCGCAGTCCTCGCCGCAAAGCTTCCCGATCGTCGCCAACTGGTCCTTGGCGAGATCGTACTTGCCCTCGATGACATAGGCTTCGCCGAGGTATTCGCGCACTTGCGGATAGGCGGGATCGAGCGCGACCGACTTGAGATAGTAACCGATTCCCTCGTCGGTGCGCCCGAGCTTGCGGGTCGCGTAGCCGCGGTAATTGAGCGCGCGCGGGGTGTTGGGGTTGTCCAGAAGGTCGAGCACGTCGATCGCTTCCTGGTAACGATCGGCCTTGGCGAGCGCATAAGCGTATTCGGTGAGCTGGGAATCGGGCAGCACGCCGACCTGCCGTATGAGGCAACGCCGTCCGTTCACATCCCAGACCTGGCCGGGGTTGCAAGTGGTGAGATCATCGTTCTGAGATTGGTGTTGATGAGAGCGACGCGATTGCGTGTGATTGGTGGTCGAAGCGTGACCCTCAGATGGGCTTCGGGTTGGTCCCCCGCCCCCGCCAGCTCCGCCGCCCGCTCCGGATCCGCCGCCCGCTCCGCCGCCGGCCCCACCGCCCGCTCCGCCGCCCGCGCCGCCACCGGCTCCGCCGCCGCCTCCGCCGCCGCCGCCTCCACCGCCTCCCCCGCCGCCGCCGGCCGCGAAGGCGGGCGAGGCGAGCGCAAGAGAGGCGGCCAGCAATCCGCAAGCGAGAACCGAAACGAAACCGCGGCTCTGTCGGCGATCGAACTGAACACAAGCGCGCATGGATCAGGTCCTTCCGATTGGGATCCGGAGCCCTGGAAACACGTCAGGCGGCCAATTATTCGCAAAGTCGCTGTTCGACGGGTGACGGCCGCCTCAAGAAATTTTTACCGCCGGGCTCTTAGCACATTGCGCATTCTTGCCCTATAGAGCCGCGAGCCAACTCCAGCGGGGCCATGAGCGAAGCAAGCCGACGGGAAGTGCGGGCGGGGCTCCAGCCCTCGCTCGCGCGCCTCTGGCGATACGCGCTCGTCTTGTCGAGGGCGCGGGACGTCGCGGACGACCTCGTGCAGGCCACCTGCCTGCGCGCGATCGAGCGCGCCGATCAGTTCACCCCGGGAACGCGCGTCGACC
>DATGHB010000336.1:0-39355 GCA_035308265.1 Roseiarcus sp. | reverse complement strand
GGGGAAGGTCACCAGAATGGTGAGATGTTTGGGCTGCGCAAATGCGCTTGGCGCTACGGGAATCGCCAGCAACGCGGCGCCGACCAACAGAGCTGCCCGGCGGTTCAAGGCAATCATGTGTCTCCTCCCTTTCTGACGGCGTTGTCAGATGAAACTTTCCTGGCGGCGACTGACATGTCAGCCGCGGGCGCACCATGTCCGAAATTGGGCGCGGCGACAAGAGCGACCTTCACCCCAACCCCCCCTCCCGGCCAGGAGAGCGGAGTTTAGGCCATCTCGACCGCCATAGCCGTCGCTTCGCCGCCGCCGATGCACAGCGACGCGACGCCGCGTCTGAGTCCTCTTGCACGGAGCGCCGCGATCAGCGTCACCAGGATGCGCGCGCCCGAGGCGCCGATCGGATGGCCGAGCGCGCAGGCGCCGCCATTGACGTTGACCTTTTCGTGCGGGAGACCGAGGTCCTGCATTGCGGCCATAGCGACGACGGCGAAGGCCTCGTTGATCTCGAAGAGGTCGATGGAGTTCGTCGTCCAGCCGGTCTTCTCGATCAGCTTGTTGAGCGCGCCGATCGGCGCGGTCGGGAAGTCCTTCGGCGCGGCGGCGTGGGTCGAATGCGCGACGACGCGGGCGAGCGGCTTGACGCCGCGCTTTTCGGCCTCGCTTTCCGGCATCATCACGAGCGCCGCGGCGCCATCGGAGATCGAGCTCGAATTGGCCGCCGTCACCGTGCCCCCCTCGCGGAAGGCGGGCTTGAGGGTGGGGATTTTGTCCGGCCTCGCCTTGGGCGGCTGCTCGTCGGTCGAGACAAGCATTTCGGACTTGCCAGCCTTCACGCTGACCGGCGCGATCTCCCAGGCGAAATCGCCGTTTCTGATCGCGCGGTTGGCGCGCTCGAGCGAGCTTAACGCATAGGCGTCCTGCGCCTCGCGCGTGAACTGATAGGCCTCAGCGCAATCCTCGGCGAAGGTCCCCATGAGCCGCCCCTTGTCATAGGCGTCCTCGAGACCGTCGAGAAACATATGGTCGAGCGCGCGGCCGTGGCCCATCCGATAGCCGGAGCGGGCGCGGTCGAGCAGATAAGGCGCGTTGCTCATGCTTTCCATGCCGCCGGCCACCACGACGTCGGCGGAGCCCGCGCGCAAGAGGTCATGGGCGACCATGGCGGCCTTCATGCCCGAGCCGCACATCTTGTTGACCGTTGTCGCGCCGGCCGCGAGCGGGAGCCCCGCGCCGATCGCCGCCTGACGCGCCGGCGCCTGGCCCTGGCCCGCCGGGAGCACGCAGCCCATCAGGATTTCGTCGACGCTGCCGGCTGCGATCCCCGCGCGCTCGACCGCGGCGGAAATCGCGCGAGCGCCCAGCGCATGCGCCGGCGCATCCTTGAGGTCGCCGAGAAAGCCGCCCATGGGCGTCCGCGCCGCGCCGACGATGACGATGGGGTCCGCGATGGTCATGGGGGTCTCCGCTGAGGTTTGCGGCCGGTTCGTGGAGGGACTGGCGCGCAACGCCGCAAGCTCTCATATAAGGGAGCAGTCTGCGATTGGGAAAGCCAGGCGCGGCGGCTCGAGGAGCGAATATGCCGGAAGCGGCGCCCGACATCCGAGTGAAGAGGATATACGATCCGCCTGATGCTAAGGATGGGGCGCGAGTGCTGGTGGACCGCTTGTGGCCGCGCGGCATGAGCAAGGAGCGAGCCAGGCTCAAGCTGTGGCTCAAGGAAATTGCGCCGAGCTCGGACTTAAGGCGATGGTTCGGCCACGACCCGGCCCGCTTCGCCGAATTCGCCCGGCGCTACCGTGTTGAACTGGGCGCCAACACGGACGCGCTCAGCCGGATGGACAATCTCCTGAAGGCCGGGCGAGCGACTTTGCTCTACGCTGCGCACGATGAACAGCACAATGAGGCGCGGGTCCTCGCCGACTACCTTGAGGCTCGCGCGATGGGACATAAAGAGGCCCGTTATGGAGACTGATGGAATGGAGCATGAGTTTCGCTGCGCCGAGGAGCGGCGGGCCGCCATCGTCGCGCTCACCGGGAAGGAGACCGGCATCGACGAGACGATGATCGAGACGTTGGTCCGCGCCTTCTACGTCCGGGTTCGGCAGGACGCCTTGCTTGCGCCGGTCTTCGAGGAGCGGATTTCCGACTGGGAGCCGCATCTCGAAAAGATGTTCGCATTCTGGTCGTCGCTGACGCTCATGACCGGGCGCTACCACGGCCAGCCAATGGCGAAGCACCTGCCCCTACGGGTGGACGCGAGCCATTTCGACCGCTGGCTCGCCTTGTTCGAGCAGACGGCGCGCGAGTGTTGTCCGCCAGCCGCGGCCGAACGGTTCATCGAGCGTGCCCGCCTCGTCGCCCAGAGCCTCGAACTCGGCGTCGCGGGCGCGAACGGAGTCCTGCTCGGGAAGGGCGAGCGCTATCGCTTGGAGGCGGTCTGAGAAGCGACTCATGACCCTGTCGAGCGAGGAAGTCGAACGCTACGCGCGCCAGATCGTGCTGCGCGGGCTGGGCGGCCCCGGCCAGAACAAGCTGAGAAGCGCGCGCGCGCTGGTCGTCGGCGCGGGGGGCTTGGGCTCGCCGGCGCTGCAATATCTAGCTGGAGCCGGGGTCGGGACGCTCGGGATTGTGGACGACGATGTCGTTTCGCTTTCCAATCTGCATCGGCAGGTCATCCACGCGACCGGCGACGTCGGGTGGCCAAAAACCGCGAGCGCCGCGGCGGCGATCGCCCGCATCAATCCTTTTGTCGTTGTCGAGCCGATCGCTGTGCGGCTTGACGAGAAGAACGCGGGCGCGATCGTCAGGGGCTTCGATGTCGTGCTCGACGGCTCCGACAATTTTTCGACCCGCTACGCGCTCTCCGACGCCTGCTATCGCGAGCGCCGTCCGCTCGTCTCGGCAGCGCTCGGCGAGTTCGACGGCACGCTGACGACGCTGAAAGCTTACGAAAATGGCGCGGACGGCAAGCCCAACCCGACCTATCGCTGCCTCTTTCCCGAGCCGCCTGAGCCGGGGACCATTCCGACCTGTGCGGAGGCCGGCGTGCTTGGCGCGCTCGGCGGCGTGCTCGGCTCGCTGATGGCGCTGGAAGCGATTCGCGAGATCGTCGGCGGCTTCGGCGACGGCGACGAGGGGCTGGTCGGGAAGCTCTTGATGATCGACGCGCGCGCGATGCGGTTCGAGACGCTGCGCTATGCGTGGGATCCGGACAATCCGCTCAGCGGGAAAGGCTCGCTGAGCGAGGCTCTGTGCGCGAGGCTTTGAGCCGGCAAGGCGCCGGCCCGCGCCTTGCCAAATTCATCGAGCGCGACCGTCAGACGTCGTCGTAGCCACCGCCGTCGTCGAAGGACGAGCCATCCGAGCCGTCGAAGGTGGAATCGTCAAGATTGTCGAAATTGGCGTCCTGAACGCCCGGCGCGCCGGGATCGAATTGGGTGGCGTCGTCGCCGCCGCGGTCTCCCCGGTCGTCGTAGTAGTTGTTGATCTCCGTCATTTCCGGGCGATTGCCGTCGCCCAGGAAGCTCGCGTTGCCTGCGCCGCCGCCGAACAGGCCGCCGCCATGGCCGGCAAACAGGCCGCCCAGGAGATTGCCAAGCGCGACGCCGCCCGCGACGCCCGCCGCGGTCGAGGCGGCGTTCTGTAAGAAGCCTCCGCCGTGCGAAGGCTGGCTCCACGGCCCGGGCTGGGGAGGATAGCCTTGTGGGGGCGGCGGATAGCCCTGGGGCGGGGGCGACAGGTAGGCTTGCGACGGCGGGGCTGCCTGCGTCCGTTGATAGGCTTGTGGGTCAGCGCTCGGCCGGGGCAGGGCGGAGGGCGCGCCGCCGCCGAAAATGGTCTTGCCCAGATTGCCAAGGAAACTCCCCTGTTCCTGGCTCTGGCCTGCGCTCTGCTGCGCCGCCCCCTCGAGTTCGGAAATTCGGTTCGCCGCGGCCTCCAGGGCATGCTGCTGAACGAGCACGGTTTGCGATAGCACATAGGGCGCGTGGGGCGCGGCGCGAACCGCGTCATTGATGAAGGTTTCGGCCTCGGCGTCGCGCGGCGTGGCGGCCGCGGCATTGACGCGCTGGAAAAGGCCGCCGAGCATCTGGCGTTCTTCGGGGGTCATGTCGCTCTCCCTGCGGCCGGACCGGCCACGCCCCGCATATAGAGACGCAGACCGCCAATCCAAGCCTCGCGATCACGGTTTTTCGCTTCAACGAGGGCGCTTTCGCGGGCCAAAGCAGGGCCTTCCGCGCCCGCGCCTTTACTCAGGCCGGCCGATCGTTTAGGCGATGGCCGCAAAAGGCCCCGGCTCGGCTTTTTGCGCGCGCCGGGGCTTTGCACGTTTTCAAATGACCGGGAGAGCGCTTCGACGATGGCCAACGTTGTCGTAGTCGGCGCCCAATGGGGCGACGAGGGAAAAGGCAAGATCGTCGATTGGCTGTCGGTCGAGGCCGACGTCGTGGTGCGGTTTCAGGGCGGCCACAACGCCGGCCATACGCTGGTGATCGACGGCAAGACTTACAAGCTTGCGCTCATTCCATCTGGCGTCGTGCGGCCGGGCAAACTGTCGGTCATCGGCAACGGCGTGGTCCTCGATCCCTATCATCTCGTAGGCGAAATCGAGACGCTCAGGGGGCAGGGGATCGAAGTGACGCCGACGAACCTGAAGATCGCCGAGAACGTGCCGCTGATCCTGTCGCTGCACCGCGAGCTCGACGCCCATCGCGAATCGGGATGCGGCGGCGCAGCCAAGCTCGGCACCACCAAGCGCGGCATCGGTCCGGCCTATGAGGATAAGGTCGCCAGGCGCGCGATCCGGCTCATGGACCTCGCCGACCCGGATCAGCTCGCCGACAAGATCGATCGCCTGCTCGCCCATCACGATCCGTTGCGCCGGGGTTTGGGCCTGCCTCCGCCGAGCGCCGCCGCCGTTCGCGAGGAACTGGTCTCGGTCGCCCACAGGATTCTGCCGTTCATGGCGCCGACGTTCGAGATTCTCGACCACGCGCGGCGCGCGGGCAAGCGTATCCTGTTCGAAGGCGCGCAAGGCGCCATGCTCGACATCGACCACGGCACCTATCCTTACGTGACGTCCTCGAACACGGTCGCAGCCAATGCTGCGACGGGCTCCGGCCTAGGGCCCCGGGCGATCGGCTATGTGCTCGGCATCGCTAAGGCCTACACGACGCGAGTCGGCGGCGGCCCGTTCCCGACCGAGCTCGACGACGAGGTCGGCCGGTTGATCGGTGAGCGCGGCCGCGAATTCGGCACCAACACCGGACGCCCGCGCCGATGCGGGTGGTTCGACGCGGCGCTCGCGCGGCAGGCGGTCTTGACTTGCGGGATCGACGGCCTGGCGCTGACCAAGCTTGACATTCTCGATGGCTTCGAAACTATCAAGGTCGCGACTCATTACCGCCTGAACGGCGAAGAGATCGATTATCTTCCGGCTTCGCAATCCGCGCAGGCGCGCGTCGAGCCGGTTTATGAAACCATCGAAGGCTGGAACGGCGCTACGAGCAAGGCGCGCTCATGGGCCGACCTGCCGGCGCAGGCGATCAAATATGTGCGCCGAATCGAGGAACTGGTCGGCGCGCCGGTCGCCTTATTATCGACGAGTCCTGAGCGCGACGATACGATTCTTGTGCATGATCCGTTTCGGGACTAAGGGACGCTTCCCGCCCTCATGCGAAGCGGTTGAGCGGACGCTCTAATGGCTGATTATCATTCGCTGCTCATGCGGGCCGTCGCCAATTTGCCGAACGCCGGCACGCCGGCGACGCGCGCGGCGATCTATGGCCGCGCTCGAAAGGCGCTGCTCGAACAATTGAGAAGCTTGCGTCCGCCGCTGCCGGAAAGCGACATCGCGCGCGAAGAGAAGGCGCTCGACGCGGCGATCGCCGCGATCGAAGGCAAATATGGACCCCAAGCCGACGCGCCACCGTTCGCTCCGCCGGCCCCGGCGGCACCCTCGCCGTCCGTTGCGCCCCAAGCTGCGGCTGTCCAGCGCCCCACCGCGCCTCCTGTTCCCCCGTTCGCTGCCCCGGCGCGGCCTCCTTCGCAGGCAGGCTCGCCAAGCCCATCCGGACAGGCGTCGAGCGCGCCAGTCCACGCCACAGCCGCGCAGCGATCCCCGGCGCCGGCGCGGGGCCAGCCCGCCGCGAGCCCGCAGCAGGCGCCAACCGCTCATGGTGGCAAGTCAACCGCAGCGGCGCCAGCGGCCACGGCTTTCCCTGCGCCTGCTCGATCCCAGACGGCCGTCACGGCCGTGAATCCGCCTCCTGCTTATGGATTGAGGGCCGGTCGCACCGCTCCGCCGGTTGGGCCAAAAGGCGGCAGGGATGAGGGTTTGCCAGGGGTCGCAGCGCTCGACCCAGCGAGGGCGGTGCGGCCCTCCAGGACCGATGAGCCGCACGGCGCCGGCGCGCCGCCGGTCGTTGCGACCCGTTCCGACGAACCGGCGCCATCGGCCGAGGCGCCGGAGGTGGCGGCTGAATTCGACCGCCCCGGCGTGGCCTCGAGGCCCGATGCGGAGATCCAGCGTCCGTTCGCGCCGGGGGTCGAGGTCGCCAGGCCGAAGCGATTGCTATGGATCGCGGGGGCGGTCCTCCTCGGAATTGTCCTCGCGGTCGCGGGCGCAGCGATCCTCATGCGCCAGAAGCCGCAGGACCTCGCCATCAAGCCGCCGGTCGAGGCGTCGAAACCCGCCGCTCCCGAGCCCCCGGCGAAGATCGCCGAACGCGTCGTGCCTCCGCCCGCCCCCGCTTCGCCTCCCGCTCCGGCGAGCGGGCCGAAAGCGGACCAATCGAACGCTCAAGGCGCGGCCGCGTCGGCGAGCCCGCCGGCGGAAACGGCCAATGCGCCCGCGGCGGCGTCGGCCGGCCGGGCGGCGATGCTGGTCGCATCGGCTGACAATCCCCAAAAGCCGGTCGTCAGCTTGGGCTCAACCACGTGGTCCCTGATTCTGCCGGTACCCGGCCAGCCGGCGACGATCGCGGTCAAGGCTGAAGCCGACATTCCCGATCTCAAGATGCACGCCACCATGACCTTGAGGAAGAACACCGACCCGACGCTGCAGGCGACGCACACGATCGACCTCAAATTCTCCTTTGCCGAGGGCGCCCCGATCACCGGCTTCAAGGACGTCGGGCTGCCGCAGATGCGCAAGGAGGACTCGACCGCGGCGGAAGCGCTGACCAGCGTGAAGGTCAAGATCAGCGACACCTACTTCCTCATCGCGCTCGCCAAGGGCGACGCCGACACGGCCCGCAACCTCGACCTGATGCAGACCCGGTCCTGGTTCGACTTCCCGCTCCTGCTCAACGACGACCGCATCGCCAAAGTCGTGTTCCAGAAGTCGCCAGAAGGCCAGGCGATGCTGGAAAAGGCGTTCGAGGCGTGGAAGTGAAAGGCCTTAAACTCCGTCAGCGAACCAGCCTAAAGACCGGGCCCAGTCCCAAATGGCCCGCCGGCGCCGAATGGTAGATCTCGACCGAAGCGTCCCGAAATCCCTCGACCCGGATCATGTCCAGAACGTCCCATCCAAAGTCGGTGAAGACGAGCGACCCTTCTTCGGATAGGGGATTGCCATGATAGACGGGCTCGAGACGGTGCATGATCGAGCCGTCAATCAGTTCCGTGCGCACAACCGATTCTTCGCGGAAGGAAATATTTGCTCCGTGAGATAGACAACGCATCGTCCCCTCCGTTGTGATAGTTCAATCGAAATCAACGACGATGCGAGACGTTGCCGATTGTTCAGGCCCGAAATCGGACAGACCAAACGCTCCCTGATGTTGGGAATGAACCGATTTTCCTCACGCCTCCCGCCCGAACGATTGTCGACTTTGAAATTGACAATCTTGCAAGCCGGGGAGGAATAGCCGGCCAATCCCCATTCCTCATCGAACTGATGCCGGGCGAGGATCGCTTCGTCCTCTTCCAGCAATCGATTCACGAGCGGACTTGCGCGAAATTGGAACCAATCTGCTTCGGTCCGACAAATGGCCACGGGCTGCAACTGAGTCAGGTCGAATGTGCTGGCGAGGTCCGCCAGAATCCTCTCGGCCAATAGTTGCCTGCTAGCGGCATCGCGCAGCTTGTCCCTTTCGGCGGCGACCGCCCTGGATTCTTCGGAAAAGCTATCGAAACGCTGACGTAGCGCTTCAAATCGTCGGCGCTGGACCAATGGAAATTTCGTCGTCATTTCGGGCTGATCCTAAACAAACGCGCATGCGCCGAAAAAACATGGGCTGGACGGCCCTATCGCTTGAGGTTGAACACCCGCGTCGAGACAAAATAGCCGTCCTCGACGGCGCCGAAGGCGACCGGCGTTCCGAAGCACTCGACGTAAGCGCGCCCCTGTGTCAGGCCGGCGCCGCGAATGATGAGTTTCTGGCCGCGCCGGACGATCGCGGCGCCGGAGCGATCGACGGGCAGGGTCGGGATCTCGGCCAGCCCCGCCTGCAACGGCAGAACGGCGCGAGCCATCAGATCCGCGTCATCGGGAAGGCGATCGAGCGGGATCGCGACGTCGACGGAGAACGGGCCGACGCGGGTCCGCCTGAGTTCGATCACATGCCCGTAGGCGCCGAGCGCGCGGCCGAGATCGCGCGCAATCGCCCGCACATAGGCGCCCTTGCCGCATTCGGCCTCGAGCACCGCGGTATCCTCATCAACCGACATCAGTTCGAGGCGGTAGACATGGATCAGGCGCGGCTCGATCTCGAAGGTCTCGCCTTCGCGCGCCAGATCGTAGGCGCGGGCGCCGGCGATGCGGATCGCGGAGAAAGTCGGCGGCGTCTGCAGGATCTCGCCGACGAAGCGCGGCAGCAGGTTTTCAATCTCAGCCGGCGCCGGCCGCCGCTCCGAGCGGGCGACGATCTCTCCTTCAGCGTCGTCGGTCGCGGTTTCCTCGCCCCAACGCACGCGGAAGCGGTAGGATTTTGCCCCGTCCTGAACGACCGGTACGGTCTTAGTCGCTTCCCCGAGCGCGACCGGCAGTACGCCCGAGGCAAGCGGATCGAGCGTGCCAGCGTGCCCCGCCTTTCTGGCGTTGAACAGAAACTTGAGCCGTCCGACCGCCTGAGTCGAGGAGACGCCGGCCGGCTTGTCGAGATTGATCCAGCCGTCGATCTGGACCCGAGACGAGCGCTTTTGCCGCGGCTCTCGTCGCCTGCGCCCCTCGGGAGGCTCGGGCCCGGCCGCGCCGCCTTCGCGGTCGATGCCGGTCATTCCTTATCCTCGCCGCCGACGTTCTTGAGATCGCGCGCCACCGCCGGCGATTTGAGGAGCGCGTCCATGCGCATCTGGGCGTCGAAGCTCGTATCCAGCTCGAAACGCAGATCGGGAGCGAACTTGAGATTGACGCGGCGCACGACGAGCGCGCGCAGTTCCTTCCTGTGGCGGTTTAGCGCGTCGAGGACCGCCGCCGCATCCTCGCCACCAAGCGGCATCACCAGGACGGTCGCTAACTTGAGGTCGGGCGACATGCGCACGGCAGGGATAGTGACGGGATGGCGATCGAAGGCTTCGTCGGGCGCCTCGCCGCGAGTGAGGATGTCGGCGACCGCGTGCCGAACCAGTTCGCCGACCCGCTCGAGTCTGTGGCTCTGGCCGGGCGGTTTGAAAATGGAGCGGGACATTGCGCTCTCCTTTGAGGCGCGAGGGGATCGCTGCATTGGCAGGCGCGGATGATCGTTCAGAGCGGCTCGAGCCAAGGCGAAAATCCGGGCGGCGTCGACAACGTTAGCGACTCCTCCGGCCCGCTCAACAATCGCCTGCCCACCGGCTGGCGTGGGATCGGAGCGAGCGAACGTTCGCCGCCGCTCGGCATCGAGGCGCGCCTTCAGGGGCCCCGGGCGTAGGCAATGCACGTTTCGGCTGCGCGGGCACCGTCGGATCGCATGTCTTGTTGTTGCGCCTGCGGCTCATTGTAGCGTGCGGTGGATCTCCTCGACGTTATAGCACTCGATGACGTCGCCTACTCGCATATCCTGGTAGTTTTCGAACGCCATGCCGCACTCCTGCCCGGCTTGCACCTGAGCGACTTCGTCCTTGAAGCGCTTGAGCGTCGACAGCTTGCCCTCATGTACGACGACACTGTCGCGGATGAGGCGAACGTGTGCGCCGCGCTGCACCACGCCGTCGGTCACCCGGCAGCCGGCGACCGTGCCGACCTTGGAAATGTTGAACAGCTCGAGAATTTGCGCGTTGCCCAGCATCGTCTCGCGCAGCGTCGGCGCAAGCAGGCCGGAAAGCGCCGCTTTCACATCGTCCACCAGATTGTAGATGATGTTGTAGTAGCGGATCTCGATCCCCCCTTGCTCCGCAAGGTCGCGCGCCTCCTTATGCGCTCGCACGTTGAAGCCGAGGATGACCGCCTTCGAGGCTGTGGCCAGGGTCACATCGGATTCGGTTATGCCGCCGACCCCCCCGTGGATGACCCGCGCCCCGACCTCCTCGTTACCAAGCTTTTCGACCGCCGCGGTGATCGCCTCGAGGGAGCCTTGCACGTCGCCTTTGACGACCAGCGGCAGCTCCTTGCGTCCGACCGCCTTGAGGTTGCTCATCATGTCGGAGAGCGAGGTTCGGAGCGCAGGTCCCCGCGCCGCGGCCTTCTCCCGTTTCTGGCGTTCGCGGTATTCCGTGATCTCTCTCGCGCGCGCCTCCGTCTCGACGACAGCGACCCGGTCGCCAGCCTCCGGCGCGCCGTCGAACCCGAGCACCTCGACCGGCATCGATGGCCGGGCCTGCTCGACGGTCTCGCCCTTGTCGTTGATCAGCGCGCGGACGCGCCCCCAATGCGATCCGGCGACGACCAGGGAGCCGACCTTGAGCGTGCCCCGTTGCACGAGCACCGTCGCCACCGGTCCGCGACCTCGATCGAGCCTGGCCTCGATGACCGTGCCTTCCGCGCCGCGATCGGGGTCGGCGACGAGATCGAGCAATTCCGCCTGGAGCGCGATCGCCTCGAGCAGCTTGTCGAGGTTGGTTCCCTTGGTCGCCGACACCTCCACCGCCAGCGTGTCGCCGCCGAACGCCTCGACCTGCACGTCGTGCTGGAGGAGCTCCTGCAGCACCCGCTGCGGATTAGCTTCGGGCTTGTCGATCTTGTTGATGGCGACGATGATCGGCGCCTTGGCTGCCTTGGCGTGGCGGATCGCCTCGATCGTCTGCGGCATGACGCCGTCATCGGCCGCCACCACCAGAACGACGATGTCGGTGACCTTCGCGCCGCGCGCGCGCATCGCGGTGAAGGCGGCATGGCCGGGCGTGTCGATGAAGGTGATCGACTCGCCGCCCGGCGCAACGACCTGGTAGGCGCCGATGTGCTGGGTGATGCCGCCGGCCTCGCCCGCCACCACGTTGGCGTGACGAATCGCGTCGAGGAGCGACGTCTTGCCGTGATCGACATGACCCATGATGGTGACGATCGGCGGGCGCGCGACGGGCGCGCCTTCGTCGTCGGGCCGGTCGAAGAGGCCTTCCTCGACGTCGGATTCGGCGACGCGCTTGACGGAATGGCCCATTTCCTCGGCAATGAGTTGCGCGGTGTCGGCGTCGAGCACGTCGGTCAGCGTCACCATGCGGCCCTGGCGCATCAAAAGCTTGATCACATCGACCGCGCGTTCGGACATGCGGCCCGCGAGCTCCTGGATCGTGATGGCTTCCGGGAGCACGATTTCTCGCGAAATTTTTTCTTTCTGGTCCAGCGCGCCGTGGCCCTTCAGCCGCTGCGTGCGTCGACGGAACGAGGCGACCGAACGCATGCGTTCTTCCTCGCCCGAAGTCGCGCTGGTGACCGTCAGCCGGCCACGGTTGCGCTGCTCGCCGCTGCGTGGCGGCCGAGGCGTCGGCACGACGACCTTCTGTCCCGGCAGGCCCAGCGCCGGGCGCCTGACGAGCCGCCGCGCTTCGTCCTCTTCGCCGCCCGCGGGGCGGGCAGCTGCTCCGGAAAGGGCGCCGGGCGCGGTCTGGGGCGTCCGGGGGACTGACGGGGACGGCGCCGGTTCGCCGCCGGAAAGGCGACGCCGTGCTTCGTCCTCCGACTGCCGCTTGAAATTGGCTTCCTGGGCGCGGCGAAGCTCTTCCTCGCGCTTGCGCGCCTCAGCGGCTTCGCGATCAAGGCGGTCGCGCGCCTCCCGCTCGCGCCGGGCCCCGGCCTCCGCTTCCTGGCGGCGGCGGTCCTCGCCCTCCTGTGCGCGCGCGTCGCTCAGCGCCCTGGCGCGCGCCTCCCGCTGCTCGTCCGTCAAGGTCGGCAGGACGACGCCGGTCTTTGGCGGCGGGGGAGGGGTGGGCTTCGCGGGCGCAGCGGGGGCCGGCCGCGCCCCGCCAGCGAGAACGGGCTTGGGCGGACCTGGCGCGACCTGCGCCGGAGCGGCGGCCGGCGCCTGCGCAGCGCGCGCCCCCGCCGGCGCCTCTCCCGGCGTCAAAATCCGCCGCTTCACCTTCTCGACCACGACCGCCTTGCTGCGCCCATGCGAAAAGCTCTGCCTCACCGTGCCCTGCTCGACGGGACGCTTCAGATGCAAAGTCACCTTCGGCGGCGCGGCGCCGATCGGCTTATCGGTATTGCTCGTTTCACTCATGCCAATTCCTAACCGCTTGGCTTCTCAGCCAAATTTATGCGCCCGCCGACTGCTCGGGCCTTGTCCGCCGTCTCGCCGCCGCGCGCGTTCACGGCCGCCGCGTCCGCTTCCCCTTCGCGGTAGCGGCGCAAACGATCCGCCCTTGCGAGAAAGGCCGAACTCGCCGCCCCATGTTTGAGGGCAGCATGTATCACATTTGCCCGCCCCAACGCCAAATCCAATTGATCCGACGGAAAGAAATCGACGCGCACAACGGCTTCCGCCATGGGCCCGAGTCTTGCGCGCAAGGCGCGGTCTCGCTTGGTCCCTCCGTCCGCCGCCCCGTCGCTCGCCTGAATGAGCGCCGCGACTTGACCGGCCTCGATCGCGGAGTCGACCTTGAGCGCGCCGGCGACGACGAGGCCAGCCTTGTTGGCGATCGACAGCGCCTGCAGCGCGTCGCGTTCGAGAAGCGTATCGACCGTCTCGGCGAGCGAAGCGGGCGCCTCCGCCTTGGCGCGAAAGGCGCGCGAAAACGCCTGTTTCGCGGCCGCCCGGCGCACCGTCTCGAAGCTCAGCCGCGTCCACACCCCGCGTCCGGGCAGCTTCCGGCGGATGTCGGGGACGACCGACCCGTCGGGGCTGAGCGCAAAGCGAAGCATCGCCTCGGGAACGTCCTTCATCCCGGTGACGATGCAGGTCCGCTCCGGCCCAGCTGTGTCGCTCGTCCGCAATCGAAAGGACCCTGTCGCCTGCCTACGCGCCTTCGCCTTCTTGCGCGGCGCCTTCCTGCGCCTGGCTCTCGTCCTCGGTCGCGGGGGCTTCGATCCAGCCCACGCGCACCCGCGCATCCAGGATCATGGCGTCTGCCTGGGCGCGCGACACGTCGAAGCCGCTTAAGAAGCCGGGCTTCGTCGTCTCGCCGCTCTCCCCCCGTTCGGTCCAGCCGACGAGGTCGTCGCTCGCGCAATCGGCGAGATCCTCGAGCGTCTTGACCCCGTTCTCTCCGAGTTTGACCAGCATCGGCGTGGTCAGGCCCGCGATCTCCTTGAGATCGTCGGACACGCCCAGCGCCTTGCGCTGCTCGTCGAATTCGGCCTCGATTCGGGCGAGATGGCCCTGCGCGCGGGCCTGGATTTCCGCCGCCGTGTCGGCGTCGAAGCCTTCGATTGAGGCGAGTTCCCGTGGCTCGACATAGGCGATTTCCTCGACCGTGCGGAAGCCTTCCGAGGCAAGGAGCTGGGCGACCGTCTCGTCGACGTCGAGCGCCTCTATGAAGGTCTGGGTCCGCTCGGCGAATTCCTTTTGCCGGCGCTCGGATTCCTCGGCTTCGGTCAGGATGTCGATATCCCAGCCGGTGAGCTGCGAGGCGAGGCGGACGTTCTGCCCGCGCCGGCCGATCGCCAGCGACAGCTGATCGTCGGGAACCACGACCTCGATTCGGGTCGAGTCTTCGTCGAGCACGACCTTCATCACTTCGGCCGGCTGCAACGCGTTGACGATGAAGGTCGCGGAGTCCGAAGACCAGGGAATGATGTCGATCTTCTCGCCCTGCAATTCGTTGACCACCGCCTGCACCCGCGAGCCGCGCATGCCGACGCAGGCGCCGACTGGATCGATCGAGGAATCGTTCGACACGACCGCGATCTTGGCGCGCGAGCCCGGATCGCGGGCGACCGACTTCACCTCGACAATGCCGTCGTAGATCTCCGGCACTTCCTGGGCGAACAGGCGCGCGGTGAATTGCGGATGGGTGCGGGAGAGGAAGATCTGGGGCCCGCGGGTCTCGCGCCGGACGTCATAGACGTAGGCGCGGATGCGGTCGCCGGGGCGGAACATCTCGCGCGGGATCATTTCGTCGCGCCGCACCACCGCCTCGCCCGCGCCCGCGCCGCCGAGATCGACCACCACATTGCCGTACTCGACCCGCTTGACCTGGCCGTTGATGATGTCGCCGATGCGGTCCTTGTAGACCTCATACTGCTTGTCGCGCTCCGCCTCGCGGATCTTCTGCACCAGCACCTGTTTCGACGCCTGGGCAGGGATGCGTCCGTAGTCGAACGGGGGCAGGGATTCGGCGATCCAGTCGCCGATCTGGGCCGACGGGTTCTTCTTCTGCGCTTCGGCGAGCGTCATCTGCGTCGCGTCGTTCTCGACCTCGTCGACTACGAGCAGTAGCCTCGAGAACCGGATCTCACCGGTTTTGGGGTTGATCTCGGCGCGGACTTCGGTCTCCTGACCGTAGCGCGAGCGCGCCGCCTTCTGCATCGCGTCTTCCATCGACGCCAGAACGATCACGCGATCGATCGATTTCTCGCGCGCGACCGCATCGACGATCTGCAACAGTTCAAGTCGGTTGGCGCTGACGGCCATGGGCTACTCTCCTTCATCAGGCCCGCGCGGCGTTTTCGCCGCGCCGCGGACCGCGGCTTTGGGTTCAATCGTCTTGCGCTTGGGCGGGGGGCCGCTCTTGCCGCCGGAGGCTCGCCGCGCCTCCTTGAGCGCGGCCTTCTCGCGCCTGAGCGCGGCGCGGATCAGTTCGTCGGTCAGAATGAGCCGCGCCTCGGCCATGGCGCGGATCGGCAGTTCGACCTCGCTCTCTTGTCCGTCGTCCGCGGTGAGCGCCAGCCGCGCCGCGGGCCCATCGGATCCCGACGCGACGCTCATGATACGTCCGCGAAAGCGCTTGCGTCCATTGATCGGGGCCGCCATCTCGACGCGCGTCTCGTGGCCGATCGCGCGGGTGAAATCCGATTCGCGGGTGAGCGGCCGATCGATGCCCGGGGAGGATATCTCCAGCCGGTAGGCCTGGCTCACAGGCTCCTCGACGTCGAACACCGGCGACAGGGCTGCGCTCAAGCGCTCGCAATCGTCGATCGACATCGTCCCGTTGGGACGCTCCGCCATGATCTGGACGGTCGCGCCCGAGGCCGACGAAATCTTGACCCGGACCAGCCGGTAGCCGAGATCGCGCAGAACCGGCGCGGCGATCCGGCCTGCGCGCTGGCTTGCGCCCGAATCATCGATCAGACGCGCCTCGTCGAGCCCGTCTGCGGGCTCGGCGGCGTTTGGAGGCGAGGCTTCGACCATACGACCCGGGCGGCAATAAAAAAGAGCGGGTCCCGGCCGGGGCCCACTCTCAACTTCTCTCTCCGTTAAGGAGAGCTATGAGATGTCGTTGGCGCGGATATAGGGGAACCGGGCCCCGGGCGCAAGGGCAAAAGACGTGGACGCCTCCTTCCGGCGCTCCCCTTGCTTTCCAGCACGACCTCGTCCCGAGCCGGCGGCATAACCGCCGTGTCGAAGTACCCGCCGAGCCGGCGCAGCCCGCCGGAGCATCCTTCGAGACGCGCCTTCGGCGCTCCTCGGGATGAAGACGTAAGCCCGCCGCCCGTCACGCGGTCGGCAGCTTGTAGGCCTTGAACGTCTCGCGCAGTTTCAACTTGTTGATCTTGCCGGTCGCGGTGTGCGGGATTTCCTTCACCACCTGCACGTCGTCCGGCATCCACCATTTGGCGATGCGGGGCTTTAGGAATTCGAGCACGTCGTCGGTCCGGGGCGAATGCCCTTCCTTCGCGACGACGACGAGCAGCGGCCGCTCGTCCCATTTGGGATGGGCGACGCCGATTACCGCGGCCTCCGCCACATCAGGGTGGGCGACGGCCAGATTCTCGATGTCGATGCTCGAAATCCATTCGCCGCCAGACTTGATCACGTCCTTGGAGCGGTCGGTGATCTGCATGAAACCGTCCGGGTCGATGGTGGCGACGTCGCCGGTGTCAAAGAAGCCATCCTCGTCGAGAATCTCGCCGCCCTCGTCCTTGAAGTAGCTCTTCACGACTCCGAAGCCCTTCACCTTGAGCCGGCCGAAGCGCTTGCCGTCCCACGGCAGCTCCTTGTTCTCGTCGTCGACGATCTTCATTTCGACGCCGAACGGCGCCCAGCCCTGCTTCGCCTGAACGGCGAGCTTCGCATCGTGCGGAAGTCCCGCCATGCTCGGCTTGATCGCGCCGGCCGAGCCGACCGGGCTCATTTCCGTCATCCCCCAGGCGTGGCGGACGGTGACGCCGTAATCGTCCTCGAAAGCTCGGATCATATCGGGCGGGCAGGCCGAGCCGCCGATGCCAACGAACTTGAGCGTGGTCAGGCGCTTGTTCTCCTTGCGCATATATTGCATGAGGCCGAGCCAGACGGTCGGGACGGCCGCGGTCATCGTCACCTTCTCGCTCTCCAAAAGGTCATAGACCGAGGCGCCGTCGAGCCGCGGGCCCGGCAACACCATGCGCGCTCCGCGCATCGGGCAGGAGAGCGCCAGACCCCACGAATTGGCGTGAAACATCGGCACGACCGGCAGCACGGAATCGTATGCGGTCACTAGCAGGCAAGCGGCGCTGCTGGACATCATCGAATGCAGGACGTTCGAACGGTGCGAATAGAGCACGCCCTTGGGATTGCCGGTCGTGCCCGAAGTGTAGCAGAGGCCGGCCGCCGTGCGCTCGTCAAACTCCTTCCACGCGAAGTCGCTGTCGACCTCGCCGATCCAGTCCTCGTAGGCGACCGCGTTCTTGAGTTTCGTCGCCGGCATATGAGCGTGGTCGGTCAGCACGACGTAGCGTTCAACGGTCGGCAGGCGATCGGCCATCGCCTCCAGGAGGGATACGAAGGTGAGATCGGTCATGACCATCCGGTCTTCGGCGTGGTTGATGATCCAGGCGATCTGATCGGGGAAGAGGCGCGGATTGACGGTGTGATAGACCCCGCCCGTGCCGGTGATGCCGTACCAGCTTTCGAGATGCCGGTAACCGTTCCAGGCAAGGGTCGCGACCCGGTCGCCGAGCTTGATCCCGTCGCGATGGAGCCGCTTGGCGACTTTGAGCGCGCGGTGGCGAATGTCTCGATAGTTGGTGTAGAGCATCGGCCCTTCGACCGTCCGCGAAGCCACTTCCTGGTCCGGAAACTGGATCGACGCGAAGTCGATGATCTTGTGCATGAGCAGGGGCCAGTCCTGCATCCGTCCGTGCATGCCATTCCTCCCGATGCGGCCTTCAACGCTTGATTGCGGCGCGCGGATTGTTCATGGACGTGCACATTGGCGCCCTCGACGCCCCTTTGCAATGCGCGGAAAGTCGAGTTTCCTTGAGCCCGCTCATGGGTCTAAGCCGTGAGCCGCCCGCTACGTGAGGACGAACGACCGATGCCCAACCGGCACAACCCCGACCGCGCCGTCAGGGTCTGGTTTCGTCTGATCCGCCTCGAGGCGCGCATGCAGGCGGCGGTCGCCGACCGGCTGCGCGCGATCGGCGTTTCGATCCCGCAATGTGACGTGTTGACGACGCTGACCGAACAGGAGGGTGTGAGCCAGCAGGAGCTGGCCAAGAGGCTCTACGTCACCAAGGGCAACATCTCGGGTCTGATCGACCGGCTGGCGGAGGCGGGCCTCGTCGAGCGCCGCTCGACGGCCAATGACCGTCGGCAGCACGCCATCCACCTCACCGAGGCCGGCCGCGCGATAGCGGAGCGGGCGATCGCCGTTCAGCGCCACTGGATCGCCGCGACTCTTGGCCGCATGGCCGAGTCGGACCTCGAAGCGTTGGAGACGCGGCTCATGGCGCTGAGGGACATTGTGCGCGAAACAGAGGCGGCGGCGGAGCCGGCAAAGACGGCAAAGAGCTGATCGCCGGTCGAGACATCACGCCGGTGTTAATCCCGATCATGCCGCATTCGAGCGCTTCGGCCACGCGCCCCACACGCCCCACCTGGACCGCAAGGCCATGGCGGTGAGCTTGGCGACGAAAGCGTCGTAGATCCCTTCCTGCGCGTAGATGCGATTAGGCTCCGGGTTTGAAGCCTTACAGCAAACGAGGGTGTGGGCAGAGCGAACCGATGGCCGGTTTTCGGGCCATGCGAAAACTGCGGTCTTCACGCTGGGTTTCATTTGCGTCGCCGGAATCTTCTGGGAGGGATCAAATAGGGTCCGCGATCGAGGCCGCGCGGCCTGACGCATGCTCAATCGAGCATGTGACTGACCATGCCGTCGGCGAGTTTCGGCTCGAACCAGGTTGATTTCGGCGGCATGATCGCGCCGGCGTCGGCGACCGCCATCAGATCGCGCATCTCGGTCGGAAAGAGCGCGAAGGCGACCGCGAATGCGCCGGAGGAAACGAGCAGCTCAAGCTCGCCCAAGCCCCGAGCGCCGCCGACAAAGGCGATGCGCTTGTCGCGACGCTGATCCGAAACGCCGAAAACCGGCTCGAGGATGTTTTTGGCGATGAGCACGACCGGCAGGCGGGCGACGGGGTCGTCGGTCTGCACGCATTGTGCTGCAACATCGGGCTTGAGCCGGAGACGGCGCCAGCGTCCTGCCAAGAACATCCCGATCTCGTCTGCGCGAGCAGGTGCTGCTGGCCCCTCGCTGGGCTCGATCGTGTAGCGGCGCCCGATTTCCTGCAAAACCTCGCCGGGGGTCAACCCGCTCAAGTCGCGCAACACGCGGTTGTAATCGAGGATGGTCATTTCCCGCTGCGGCAGCAGAACGGTGAGAAAATATTCGTCCCTCCGCCCTCGCGCCTCGGCCACCCGCAAAGCCGCCGCAGCGCGATGATGGCCATCGGCGATATAGAGAGCGGGGAGAGCGTCGACCGCGGAGGTCAGGCCTGTGATCGCGACCTCGTCCGCGATCACCCAGAGCTGGTGGCGCACGCCGTCGTCGGCGGTGACGTCGACCTCGGGTTTCGCTTCGGTGGCTTGCGCGAGCAGGGCGTCGATCTTCGGCGCGTCAGGATAGGCTAGCATGACCGGGCCGGTTTGCGCCTCGACCGCCTCGATTTGACGCACGCGGTCGTCTTCCTTAACCGGCGTCGTCAGCTCATGCTTGCGGATGCGGTTCTCGGCGTAAGCCGCAATCGAGGCGACCGCCGCAAAGCCGGTCTCGAAGCGATCCCGCCAAGTCAGGCGGTAAGCGTAGTAGCAGGGCTTCGAGTCTCGGACGAGCACTTGGGCCTCGATCATTCGCCGAAGATTGTCGGCGGCCTTGGCGTAGACTGCCTGGTCATGGGGGTCGATCGCCGGATCAAGATCGATCTCGGCCTTGGAGACGTGCAGAAAACTCAACGGGCGGCCCCTTGCGCGGTCGCGCGCTTCCGCGCTCGAAAGCACGTCATAGGGCGGTGCAAGAACGTCAGCCGCGCGGCCAGCCGCCGGGCGCAACGCGCGAAAAGGCTTGATCAGGCTCAATTCCGGTCTCTTTAGCTTAAGGGATTTCGCCGACGCTCGCCAACACGAGGCGGCGATTGCGGCGCGAGTTAGCTTATGGAGGCGTTCGCTGGCAAGCGCTGCACCGATCTTGAACCTGATCGTTAGCGGGGTTCATTAAAGCCGTCTGCAATACGAAGTGCCTGTACTCGCCGGGACACCTGCAATCAAGCTGGTCTGCAGAGTAACGCCTAGGATGAATTCTGAAGTTCTGTAAACGATGACAAAAAAAATCTCCGCGCTGCGGGATGCCGACGGGCGGACGATTCCGCCAGGACATGGGATGGGCTAAGGCGTGCTTGAACCTGGACAAGGGAGGGAAACGATGGCCGGGCCAAAGGCGGGGCGTCTCGCAGGCAAGGTAGCGCTCATCACTGGGGCGGCCTCCGGCATCGGCCGGGCGACGGCGGCTCTGTTCTGTGCCGAAGGCGCTAGGATCGCCGCGAGCGACCGCAACGAAGCGGGCTTGAAGACGCTCGGGTCCAAAGCCGATCTTACGCTTGCGCAGGACGTCACTGACGAGGCGCGCTGGCGCGCGGTGGTCGACCAGGTCTTGGCCCGATTCGGGCGCCTCGACATTCTCGTCAATAGCGCTGGCGTCGCTGTCCTCGGCAATGTTGAGACGACCTCGCTCGCTGACTGGCGTAGGGTCAATGCGGTCAACGCCGAAGGTACATTCCTTGGTTGCCGCGAGGCGGTGCGGGTGATGAAGGAAACGGGCGGCTCGATCGTCAATCTCTCCTCGGTCGCGGGAATCATCGGCGACGCCTCGTCGCTGGCCTATTGCGCGAGCAAGGGGGCGGTGAGGCTTATGACCAAATCGGCCGCGCTCCACTGCGCGCGCGCCGGGTATAGGATCCGGGTGAACTCGGTACATCCCTCGTTCGCCGAGACGCCGATGGTGCTCGAAGGCATCGCGCGGGCGAAAGACCCCGGGCGGGTGCGCGCGGGCCTCATGCGCGCCGCGCCAATGGGGCGGATGGGCAAGGCCGAGGAGGTCGCCAACATGATCCTCTTCCTCGCCAGCGACGAATCCTCGTTCACCACCGGCGCGGAATTCATGGTCGACGGGGGGCTGACAGCGCAATAACGTATCCTCGCGCCGAGAAGGCGGTCCCCTGTCCCGAGGCCGCGCCCCGCCGGGTCTTAAGACGTAGATATGATTAATGGCCTGATTAAGCCATTAGGATGTCAAAGCGCTCCCGCGACAACCGTAGTTGAAATGTATAGGATATCTTCGGCTTGTCGGCCATGCAGGCTGACCAACTAACCAGAACGTGCTCAATTAGGTCTATCTCAGCACGAGGGCGCAGTCTGCCAATACTATGCGATTTTCGCGAAGTCGGGAATCCGACTCATTGACCCCCCTCCGTCGGATCAAAAACTGGAGTCCACTGCACAGACTCCACCCGTTCTGCGCCGGTCGCCAGCATAATGAGCCGGTCAAAGCCAAGCGCGGCACCGCTTGGGTCCGGCAGGTCGACGAGGGCTGCGAGGAAGCTCTCGTCAATCGGATAGGAGGCGCCGTAGATGCGCTGCTGTTCGTGCATGTTGGCGGTAAATCGTCGCCGTTGTTCCTCCGGATCCCGCAGCTCGTGGAAAGCGTTGGCCAGCTCAACGCCGCAACAGTACAATTCGAAACGCTCAGCGACCCGCGGATCATTGGGGCTCACCTGAGCAAGCGTCGCCTCGCTAGTGGGATAGTCATGAAGGACAGTGGGTCGTCCGAGACCGAGATTTGCTTCGACCCGCTCACTGAGAATTCGGCAAAAGATGTCCGACCAGCTATCATCAGGTGCGAGCCGAATGCCTGAGTCCTTTGCCTGTCGCGCGAACGTTTCCGTGTCAGCGCCGCCGGTAATCGGCAAACTGTCGTAAATGTCGACGCCGGCGTAGCGCCGAAAGGCGTCCCGCACTGTCAGTCGCTCCGGCGGGACGAACGGATTGGCTTTTCGACCACGATATACGAACGACTTCGCTCCAGCAACGTGGGCGGCGAGCGCGATTACCGCAGCACAGTCCTCAATAAGGCTCTCCAACGGAACGTATGCGCGATACCACTCCAGCATCACAAACTCAGGCGTGTGCAGAGCCGTTCGCTCGCGGTTCCGAAACACACTAGTCAGCGCAAAAATCTGCCTTTCTCCTGCCGCCAGGAGCTTCTTCATTGCGAATTCCGGCGAGGTATGCAGATAGGCATCGTGCGACGATCCGTCAGGGCGGATGAGCGCGGTCCTGAACCCGTGCAAATGGGTCTCGTTTCCCGGCGAAGCCTGAAGACCGGCAGGTTGCACTTCGATGAAACCCTTGGCGGCGAACCAGCGCCGCAGGAAGGTCGAAACCTGCGCTCGGGCGAGCAACCAGCCACGTCGATTATCGTAACGAGCTGGACTCCAAAAGGGCCGCACATTGGAAGTATTCAGCAGACACCTCGGCATCAAGTCAGCCTATCGCCTCAATCCCCAAAGGCCCCAGGCCCAGGCGACTAGAACCCGGCGGCGGGTTTCTGAGAATCCTTCGTTCAGTTTCGAGCCGTCTCGTATGTCCCGAACTCGGATACGGACTGGCCTTTGGCAAAAAAATCGGTATGTTTCGCGCCGCGACCATCAGGCGTACGCTTTGCCGCGGCGAGGTGGCGCCCTCAATTCCAAGGACCAGACGTGAGAGTTATCGCAAGCTCGATTCGCAAGGGCAATATTATCGAACGGGACGACGGTCAACTGTGTGTTGTTCTTTCGGCGGAAAGTTTTCATCCCGGCAAAGGCACGCCGACGACTCAGATTGACATGCGACGCCTTTCGGATGGGGTCAAGGTGTCGGACCGGTACAAGACAACAGAGCAGGTGGAACGCGCATTTGTCGAGGACAAGAATTTTGATTTCCTTTATGCAGACGTCGACGGCTATCACTTCATGAACGCAGACACCTACGACCAGATTCGAGTTCCTACGGATGTGATGGGCGATCAGGCGCAATGGCTTCAGGAAAACATGAAGGTTATTCTGTCCATATTCAACGGGAACCCTGTCGCGATTCAGTTGCCGCCGCGGGTCACGTTGGAGGTAGCCGAGACCGAACCGGCAATGAAGGGGCAGACCGCCTCTTCTTCCTACAAGCCGGCGAGACTCGCTAACGGGGCACGTGTAATGGTTCCGCCACATATCGCGGTCGGCGTTCGAATCGTCATTCAGACCGAGGACGGCAGCTACGTCGAACGGGCGAAGGACTGATATGACGGGAATCGCGAAGCTCCTATGCGCTTCGGTTTGCACTTCCTAACGTCGCAAATGGGATGTGTCGACAGCGCATCAGCCGCCTCTTGCGATTGGCCGTATGGATAGGAAATCTTCATAGGCGATTGTGAGCCAAAGCTGGATCGCGCCGAGGCGGAGCGTCCGACCAATTGACCGCCAGACTGTCGAGCGGCAAGAATGGTCCTTTTTGGGGAGGACATGGTCAGGGCGCCGGCGTGGCCAGGTCCGCTCGGTGAGCGTCACGCGCCAAGGTATCGGAATCGGCGCCGCGCACAGCGAGGGCAGCCGGGTACGGGTGACTATTAGCCAAGGCATCATCAATGAGAGGCTTGGCGTGAACCTCCCTGACCAGGTTCACAACCAAAGACGTCGACGCCGTGAAATGCGCGTACGGCAGTCCGCTGCGAGCGCCCGCCGTCGACAACCCGCTCACGCACATCAAGCCAATAGAAGCTGGGCCTCGCGAATCACACCCCAAGGACGCGAATCACACCCCTCACTGAAGAATCATCTTCGATCCAAATTGAGAACCCGGGGCTGTAAAGTGAGCCGCGCCCTCGAGCCGGTTCTCGTCAAGATGAACCTTCGCGCGCAAGGTCGGCCAACTCCGAGCACGCAATCCCCGAACGCGCTACCGCGCCCGCTCCCAGCCGCCTTCGTCACTCTCGCGCCAGTAGCTGATCGCGCGGCCCTCATCCTTGAGCCGGCGCCATTCGCCCCGCGCATGCGCCAGCGCGGCCTCGTCGCGCCCATCGAACAGAAGAATGACGAGATCGAATGCGCCGTCGGCCTCGCCGGCTTCGGCGCCCGTGAGCCGGACCAGCATCGTCGCGGCGTTGGGATTGCCGGCCTCGCAGGTCAGGAAGACCGGCTGGGTCATCGGATCGCCGTCCCCGGCCGCCCCATGGGGAAGAAAGCTCGCGTCGTCATAGGTCCACAGCCGCTCGTTGAGAGCGGCGACCATCTCGTCGGACGAGGCGCACACGACGACGCGCCGACCCTCCTCGCGCGCGCGCTCGATGAGGCGGGGCAGCGCCTGGTCGACGCGCCGCCGCTCGAGATGATGAAAGCGCGCCTCCATCACTGGCCCGCCGGGCCGACGATGACGAAAGTGCGGTCGGAGCCGGTGGCTATCAGTCCAAGGCTTACGCCGCCGGGTTCGTGCTCTTCGGTCTTGCCCGCGACATAGACATCGCCGCGCTCGCGGGAGGCTGCGAGATATTCGGTCGCGTCCGCGCTCATGCCCCGCATGACGCCGCGGCTCTTGCCCGCATCCCAGCCGAGCGCCGCCTTCAGCGCCGCCGCCTGAAAGCGCTCGAAATTCGTGGTCGTCCGGGCGTTGGCCGGCTGGCTGATGCGCGCCTCGAAGCGCTGGAATTGATCGCCGCGACAGGTGAGGGTCGCGTCGACGTCCACGCTTGTCGTCACGTCGAAGACGATCGAATCCGAGCGCGTCCGTGACACGACGACGGCGCGCCCGAACTCGACTTCCATGTCGCTCGCCCCGGCGCGCAGCGCGTTGGTGAAGACGTCGCATCCGGCGATCGCCCACGCCGGCTCGAGCGAGGCGGTCCAGGCGGCGGCAAGCGCGACGATCGTGGACCCAATCCGCATCCTGACCCCTCAAGCCCGATCCTCGGATCAATTGGTCAACGAGAGCCTAATCTTCGTAAGAGTCGGCGATGAGACGATCGAGAAGACGCACGCCCCAGCCCGAACCCCACGAGTGATTGATGTCCGAGGACGGCGAACCCATCGCGGTTCCTGCGACGTCGAGATGCGCCCACGGGGTCTCCTTGACGAATCGCTGCAGAAACTGGGCGGCGGTGATCGAGCCGCCATGGCGCCCGCCGGTGTTCTTCATGTCGGCGAATTTAGAGTCGATCAGCTTATCATAGGCCGAGCCGAGCGGCATGCGCCACACCTTCTCGCCGGTCGCCTCGCCTGCGGCGACGAGGCGCTGGGCAAGCTCGTCATTATTGGAAAAGAGCCCGGCTGCTTCATGCCCGAGCGCGACGATGATGGCGCCGGTCAGAGTCGCGAGGTCTATGATCGCCCGAGGGGAATAGGTCTCCTGCGCGTACCAGAGCGCGTCGGCCAGGACGAGTCGCCCTTCGGCGTCCGTGTTGACGATCTCGATCGTCTGTCCCGACATGGAGGTGATGATGTCGCCTGGCCGGATCGCGTCGCCGTCGGGCATGTTCTCGACCAGGCCGGCAATTCCGACCACGTTGACTTTCGCCTTGCGGGAGGCGAGCGCGTGCATGAGCCCGACGACGCAAGCCGCCCCGCCCATGTCGCCTTTCATATCCTCCATGCCGGCTGACGGCTTGATCGAGATTCCGCCGGAATCGAAGCAGACTCCCTTGCCCACAACCGCGATCGGCTTGGTCCGTTTGGATCTCGCGCCGTTCCACCGCATCGCGACGAGGCGGCTCTCTCGCGCCGATCCCCGTCCCACGCCGATGAGCGCGTTCATCCCCAGTTTGCCCATCGCCTTCTCGTCGAGCGTCTCGACATCGACGCCGAGCTTCTCCAGGGTTTTGGCGCGATCGGCGAACTCGGCGGGAAAAAGGACGTTGGGCGGCTCGTTGACCAGATTGCGCGCCAGTTCGACCCCCTCGGCGATCGCGAAGCGCTGCTGCGCGGCCGAGCGCGCGGCGACCCCGTGGCTCGACCCGATGACGAAATCGGGGGCTTCGACCGTGTCCTCCTCCGAGTCCTTCTTGCGTGTCTTGTATTTGTCGAACCGGTACCCGCGCAGGCGAAGGCCAAGCGCGAAATCGGCCGCGGCCGGGCCGTCCCACATTCCGGATGAGGCCTTGCCAGACGGAGCCTCGAACGCGACTTCGACCCGCTTCGCGCCGGTCACTTTGCCGAAAGCGAATCCCCCGAGCGTGACGAAGTCGAGAGGCGCGCTGTCCCTGCCGGGAGCGACGCCCACAACCACCAAACGGGACGCGTCGAGGCCCGCCGGCGCCAGGATGTCGAGCGCGGTGCGCTGGGCCCCGCGAAAATGGGAGGCCTTGGCCGCGGCGCGGATGAGAGGTTCGAGATCGCCGAACTGGGCGGTCACGGCCGGGGCCGGTTTCATGTCAGCCCCGACGAAGACGACAAGCGCGCTGCCTTTCGGCGCGGACAACGACCCAAAGGCGATCTTGACGGCTCCGCTCATGACCAACGCGCTTTCTTCGTTCGGATTTGACGACTTCGGGCCAACCGAGGCGGCGTCGCTGGCGGCGGGCGCCGCCATATCGGGAGTTTGCCGTGCTCGTCAATAAGCCGCCGCGATTGGACGGCACATTCCAGCCGGTCAGGTTTGACGCTTGCGGAGGGGCAAGTCGCTTGCAACGACGGAACGGATCGGGCAGGGCCCGCGCGGAAACGTCCGCCCACTTCTGAGACGCGGCAATGATCCAACTTGAGCGCTATCTGTTCCGGACCGCGATAACGGCCTGTGTCTCGGGTCTGGTGGTCCTGACCGGCGTCGTCTGGGTGACCCAGGCCCTGCGGCAGATCGACCTGATCACGAGCAAAGGCCAGACCATCATGATCTTTCTGATGATCACGGGACTGGCGCTGCCCTCGCTCGTGGTCATCATCGCGCCGGTGGCGCTGTTCGCCGGGATCCTCTACACCCTCAACAAGCTCAACGGCGACAGCGAGCTCGTCGTCATGTCGGCTTCGGGCGTGTCGCCTGTCCGGCTGTTGCGTCCGATGGCGCTGCTGTCGGGGCTGGTGTATGCGGTCGTGGCGGCGCTCTATATCCAGGTTCTGCCCTGGAGTTTCGGCGCGATCGAGAAGCTGACGACGTTCGTTCACGCCGATTTCATCGCCAACTTCGCGCGCCCAGGCGCTTTCTCCCAGCTCGAATCGGGGTTCGTATTTCACTTCCGCGAGCGCACTCCCGATGGGGCGCTGCACGGAGTGTTCATGCAGGATCAGCGCGATCCCGCCCGGGTCACAACCTATATCGCCGAGGACGGAAAGACCGTCGATCGGGGCGGAACGAGCTATCTCCAGCTGTCCAAGGGCGTCCTATTGCGGCCACAGTCGGCTGGCGACTCCTCGATGGTGACCTTTGACGACTACACCATCGACCTGTCGCAATTTATTCACGCCGTCAGCACGATGAAAAGGCCGAACGAACGCTCAACCGCGCAATTGATGGCCCCCGATGCCAAGGACCGCGCGGATCCGGCGCTGCTCGGCCATATCCGCAGCGAGCTGCTCGATCGCCTGGCCAGCCCGCTCTACGCTTTCGCCGCCGGACTCATCGCTTTTGCCGCGCTCGGAGAGGCGCGCACGACCCGCCAGGGCCGCGGCCTCGCTATTGCCGGGGCGATCGGGGCTTTTTCTGGCGCGCGCATGCTTGGTTTCGCGGCCACGACCCTCACTGTTGGCATTCCATCCGCCGCGATTTTCGTCTGGACGATCCCGCTCGCTGCGTGCCTTGGCGCGTTGGCGGTGATCTTCCGCCGGTCGATCACCGTGCCCAGTCAGCCGCAGGCGAGGAGTCCGGCGTGATCGGCCGGACACTGTCGTTTTATCTCGCGGGCCGTTTTGCGCGGGCGGCGATCGCCGCGTTCATGGTGGTCTTCGTCCTCATCTACGCTGTCGATCTGGTCGAACTGCTGCGCCGCTCCGGCGATTCGCCGCGCGCGACCGGGATTATGATGGCGGCCCTGTCGTTTCTTCGAACGCCGACGATCGCTGAACAAGCCTTGCCGTTCGCGGTTCTTTTCGGGTCGATGATCGCGTTCTTGAACCTGTCGCGCAAAATGGAGTTGATCGTAGCCCGCGCGGCAGGAGTGTCAGTCTGGCAATTCCTCACCCCGCCGCTCGTGGTGATGGTTCTCATTGGGGTGCTCTCGGTCATTGCCTACAATCCAGCCTCGACATGGATGAAAGAGAAAGCGGACGCGATCGAGAGCCAAGTGTTCGGCGGCCCCGTCATGGGCTCGATCGGGATGTGGATCCGGCAGAAGAGCGTCGATGGCCAGGCAATCATCCGCGCCGCAAGCCGGAGCGCAGGCGGCACCGAGTTCAATGGCATCGAAGTCTTCAGCTTTGACGATAAAGGGAATTTCGTCGAACGGCTGGAGGCGGAGACAGGCCAGTTGCGCGACGGTTACTGGGTTTTGCATAACGTTGTGGTTGTCACTCCAGGTTTCGAAGCCGTCCGGGTCTCCACATACTTGTTGGCGACAAACCTCGATCGCAAGGAGGTCGCGCAGGCATTCGTTGCGCCGGAAACCGTGTCATTTTGGCGGCTGCCCGGACTCGCCGAACAAACCGCCCGCGCGGGATTGGATCCGACCGCTTACCTACTGAAATATCAGGAGCTTCTGGCGCGGCCGCTGATGCTGGCATCAATGGTGTTGGTGGCGGCTTGCTTTTCGTTAAGATTCTTCCGAATGGGGGGGATCGAATATATGGTTTCCGGTGGCGTGCTGGCCGGGTTCATGCTTTATGTGGCCACCAAGGTGGTAGGCGATCTCGGCGGAGCGGGCTTCCTCAGCGCTTCCGTTGCGGGGTGGTCGCCCGCGATCGTGGGCTGCATGTTTGGCGTGTACGTGCTGTTGCAACAAGAGGATGGTTGATGGGATTCGCCGTCAGCTTTTCCTTTGAGTCCAATCCCCGCCGAACGCGGGCCCAGCGCATCGCACTGTCATTCGCAGTCGCGGTGGTCGCGGCGTGGACGCTCATGTTTGCGGGTCCCTCGGCGGCGGAATCGCCTCCCGCCGCCACGCAGTCGACGCGAGCCAAGCCGCCGGAGAAGCTGGTCATCGACGCTGACGAGCTCGTCTATGACAAGGACAAGAACACGGTCACCGCTCAAGGCTCGGTTCAACTCTTCTATCAGGGCCGTGTGCTTCAAGCCGATCGTGTAATTTATGACCGCGCCACAAAGCGCGTCTATGCGGAAGGCCACGCCAAGATGACAGACGAGCACGGCAACGTCGTCTACGGCAGCCGGTTCGCGCTCAGCGACGATTTTCGCGACGGTTTCATCGACAGCGTCCAGGTTCTGACGACCGAGAAGACACGCTTCAGCTCGCCCCGGGTGGAGCGCTCGAACGGCGCCATCACGGCCCTGGACAAGGGGGCTTACACCGCCTGCGAACCGTGCAAGGACCATCCGGAACGGCCGCCCTTCTGGCAGGTGAAGGCGACCAAGATCATCGAGAACCAGGAGACCCATACAGTTTATTACGAGAACGCTCAGCTCCAGTTCTGGGGCTTTCCCGTCTTCTACATGCCCTATTTTTCCTCACCGGACTCGACCGTCAACAAGCAGACCGGCTTCCTCGCCCCGGCGCTCGTTTCCGGCGGGAACCTCGGTTCTGGCATCAGCTTGCCCTATTTTATCAATCTGGCGCCCAACTACGACCTTACCCTGACGCCGACTGTACTCTCGAAGCAGGGTCTGTTGGGAGAGGTCGACTGGCGTCAGCGGCTGTCGAACGGCATCTACAACATTCGTGCGATCGGAATCGACCAGGAGCAGCCCGGCGCCTTTCCAGCCTTTCCCTACGGCGCGGGAGATATGCGCCTGCGCGGCGCGCTCGAAAGCACTGGTAACTTTTATCTCAACGACATGTGGCAGCTCGGATGGAACGGCACATGGATGAGCGACAAGTTCTTCCTTAACGACTACCGTCTTCAGGGCATCAACTTCGACAACTTCTACTTCCAGGACGTCATTTCGTCGATCTACCTGCGTGGCCAGGGACCCCGGAGCTACTTCGACCTCAGCGCCTATCACTTCGAGGGCACGACTGCGAATGACGATAACCGGACGCTGCCGGTCGCCGTAGCGCCGGTCTTCGACTACAACCGGGTGTTCAACGTTCCCGTCGACCGCACCAACGGGCTCGGGGGCGAGCTGACCGTCGACACCAACGTCGTCAACATCGATCAGACCAACGCCGCGTTCCAGTCGACCGGCCAGCAGACTTTCGACCAAGCCTATCACCTATACAACGTCTGCGAGACGCAGGTCGGTAATGCAATCGTCAACACCTATGTCCCGGGCAAATGCATGTTGCGGGGCATCGCCGGCGACTACACCCGCGCCTCCGGACAGGCCTCTTGGCAGCGCAGCTACATTGATCCCATTGGGGAGGTGTGGAAGCCGTTCCTGTTCGGACGCCTCGATGGCGAAGCGACGGAGCTCAATGAAACCGGATCGATCACCTACGCGAGCGCGCTCGGCACGAGCACGGTCGCCAATTCGAGCCAGGCCGCCTTCTTTTCCGGCTCAAACCAGGGCGCCTTCGCGCGTTACATGGCAGGCGCCGGCCTTGAGTACCGCTTTCCGTTCGCGTCCACCTCGTCCTTTGGCACGCAGACGATCACGCCGATCGCGCAGTTGATCGCGCGGCCGAGCGAGATCATGCCGAGAATCCAACCCAACGAGGATTCGCAAAGCCTCGTTTTCGACGACACCAACCTGTTCGCCTGGAACAAGTTCTCGGGCTATGATCGGGTCGAAGGCGGCACGCGGCTCAACTACGGGCTCCAATACACTGCGACCTTCGCCAATGGAGGCCACGCCAACTTTGTCGGCGGAGAGTCGATCCAGGTCGCCGGGCAGAATTCCTACACCCTCTTCGATCCGACCAACACCGGGCTCGAGTCCGGTCTGGACAAGAAGTTCTCGAACTTCGTGTTCGGCGAGACGCTTCAGCCATTCTCGAACCCGATCACGCTGATGAGCAAACAACAGTTCGACAGCTCGACGCTCCAGCTCGACCGCTTCGACGGGATCGCCAGGGCCAGCTACGGCGGCGTCAGCGGCAGCGTCGATTACGCCCTCTATGCCGCCCAGCCCGCGCTCGGATTCGAGTTCCCGCGCGAAGGGCTGACCGGAAACCTGGGCTACAAGTTCCAGGATCGCTGGTCGGTCAACGGATCGCTCGTGCTCGACATGTCGCGCCACTATTATGACACGCTGGGACAGACGACGCCGATCTTCTATCCGGTCGGCTATTCGGTCGGCCTCGGCTACAAGGACGAGTGCACGACGCTCACCCTCCAGTATTCGTCCAATGTCAGCCAGCCGGCCATCTACCAAGTCTATCCGGGCGGTCCCGCCATCCTGAACCCGGCGATCCGCAACCAGACTCTGATGGTTCAGCTTGTGCTGCGCACGCTCGGCGACGTCAGGACGAACGTTGGCCTTTGACCGCCTCGTTCGGCTGCCGAGCCGTCCTTGGAGCCTCGAACATGACCGGCGACAAGCCGCCGCTGGCGATGACCATGGGCGACCCGGCGGGGATCGGCCCGGAACTGGCGCTGGCCGCGTGGCGCGACCGGAGCCAAAGCGCGCCGTTTGTCGCTTTCGCGGCGCCAAACGTCCTGGCCGGCGCCGCGAAGCGTGCCGGCTTGGCCGTCCCGATCATAGAAACCGATCTCGCGGGGGCCCGCGCCGCCTTTTCGAACGGCCTGCCGGTCTTTCCGCTGAGAAGTGCGGTCGACGACGCGCCCGGCCGGCCAAGCGCAGCCAACGCGGCGGCGACGATCGAATCGATCGAGCGCGCGGTCGAGGCGGTCCGTCAAGGCCAGGCGCGCGCATTGGTGACGAACCCGATCGCCAAGGCCACGCTCTATCAGGCCGGATTCAAGTACCCTGGACATACCGAATATCTCGGCGCGCTCGCACAAGCCTGGGGTGCGCCAACCTTTCCGGTGATGATGATCTGGTCGGAGGCGCTCGCTGTCGTTCCAGTGACCATTCATATCCCGCTGGCCGATGCGGCAATGGCGCTGACGAGCGAATTGATCATCAAGACGGCGCGCATCGTCGATCATGACCTGCGCGCCCGCTTCGGCGTCAAGCGGCCGCGCCTCGCCGTCGCCGGCCTCAATCCTCACGCGGGCGAGGGCGGGGCGATGGGGCGCGAGGAGATCACGATCATCAAGCCGGCGATCGAGACGCTCAAGGCCGAGGGGATCGACGTTGTCGGGCCGCTGTCCGCCGACACGATGTTCCACCCCAGGGTGAGGGCGCGCTACGACGTGGCGCTTGCCATGTATCACGACCAGGGCCTGATCCCGGTCAAGACGCTTGCCTTCGACGAGGGCGTCAACGTCACGCTTGGCCTCCCGTTCGTGCGCACCTCGCCCGACCACGGCACGGCGTTCGACATCGCGGGGAGGGGCCTCGCCAATCCCGCGAGCCTCATCGCGGCCGTCAAGCTCGCCGACCGATTGACGCGATGAGTCTTGCCGCGGATGGCTTGCCGCCGTTGCGCGACGTCGTTGCGGCCTACGGGCTTGAAGCGCGCAAGGCGCTCGGGCAGAACTTCCTCTTCGACCTCAACCTCACTCGGAAAATCGCTCGCGCGGCCGGCCCGCTCCACCGCGTCGCCGTGGTCGAGGTCGGGCCCGGTCCGGGCGGGCTTACGCGCGCGCTCCTGTCGGAGGGCGCCGCCAAGGTGATCGCGATCGAGCGCGACAAGCGCGCGCTCGGCGCGCTCAATGAGATAGGCGCGCATTGGCCGGGACGGCTCGAAATCATCGAAGGCGACGCGCTTCGCGTCGCCCCTGAGGCGCTGATCGAGATGGCCGGGGCCATGCCGGTCCGCATCGTCGCCAACTTGCCGTACAACATCGCTACCGCGCTGCTCGTCCGATGGCTGGAGGCCGAGCCCTGGCCGCCATTCTACGATCGCCTGATCCTGATGTTCCAGCGCGAGGTGGCGGAGCGCATCGTCGCGGCCCCAGAGAGCCGCGCGGCTTACGGGCGCCTGGCGGTGCTGGCGGGATGGCGGGCGCAAGCGCGCATTCTGTTTGACATCCCGCCCCCTGCCTTCACGCCCCCGCCAAAAGTCACCTCGAGCGTGGTCGAGCTCATCCCGCGCTCGAGCCCAGATCCCTGCGACGCAACGACGCTGGTGGGCCTCGCGCAGGCCGCCTTCGGCCAGCGGCGCAAGATGCTGCGCCAGTCGCTCAAGGGCTTCGCCGCTTTGCGGGGGCTCGACCTTCAAGCGCTCATCGCCGCCGCCGGGCTTGAGCCTTCGATGCGGGCGGAGGAGGTCGGCGTCGGAGGGTTCGTGGCACTCGCGCGAGCGGCGGCGGGGCCGGCCGGATAGGCCGCGGCGCCTTGGCGAAGCCGATCGATTCGCGCGCCTTTCGCGCTCAATTCTTCCGCGTCGCGACGAAGCGCGCTGTCGAGCGCAACACGTCGCCCTTGGCGCCCACTCCAGCCGCGTCGACCGCGGCGAGCGCCCCCTGGACGAAACGGGCGAGTTCTCGGCGCGCGCCGTCGAGCCCCAGCGCGCCCACCAGGGTCGCCTTGTTCTGCGCCGCGTCCTTGCCGGCGCGTTTGCCGAGCGTCGCCGCGTCGCTCTCCACGTCGAGAATGTCGTCGGCGATCTGAAACGCGGCGCCGATCGCGCGCCCGTATACCGCGAGCGCCTCGCGCGCGGCCGCGCCCGCGCCGGCGAGCCTCGCCCCCGCCTCGACGCTGAATCGCAGAAGCGCGCCGGTCTTCATCGCCTGCAAGCGCACGATCTCGTCGACCGAAAGCGGCACCGTCGCCTGCTCGGCGTCGATGTCGAACATCTGGCCGCCGACCATGCCGGCAAGACCGATGGCTCGCGCCAGGCCGAGACACAGCGCAGCGCGCGCCTCCGGAGATGGGTCGGTCGCGGGATCGGCCATGATCTCGAACGCCAGCGCCTGGAGCGCGTCGCCGGCGAGAATCGCCGTCGCCTCGCCGAAGGCGCGGTGGGTCGTCGGGCGCCCGCGCCTGAGGTCGTCGTCGTCCATCGACGGCAGGTCGTCGTGGATCAGCGAATAGGCGTGGATGCATTCGATCGCCGCGCCCGCGCGCCGGGGGCCCACGTCGGCGCGCCCCAGCGCCCACGCTGTCTCTATGGCGAGAAAGGCTCTCAGCCTTTTTCCCCCGCCGAGCGTGGCGTAGCGCATTGCCTCGATAAGGCGCTTGGGCCGCGCCGGCTCGCCGAGCTTCGGCTCGAGGTTCAGCAGGATTTCAAGCTCGCGCTCGATTTCACCTTGAGATTCAGCGAGCCTGGCCGCGAAGGCGCTCTCGTCCATGGGCTGGGCCGGCGGCTTTTAAGCGCCGTAATCGGCCGGGTTGAACGTTCGCTTGGTCGAACAGAACTCGCAGGTGACGCCGATCATCCCATCGTCGCCCACCATGTCCTTCAACTCGTTGAGCGGAAAAGAGCGCAGCATGGCGTTGACCCCTTCAGCGGAACAGCGGCAGACCGCGGCGAGCGGGGTAGGCGCATAGACGCGCACGCCGCGCTCGTTGAACAGGCGAAACAGAAGCCGCTCGCCCGACAGGGTCGGATCGATCAATTCGTGGGCTTCCGTCGTCGCGGCGCGCGCCTTGGCCTCGGTCCACGCGTCGTCTTCGGCGATCCTCTGCGGCGCGGCGCCCTTGGGCGCGTCGCCGGGATCGAAGTCCGCCATGAGCCGCCGCTCGGCCGCTTCCGGCAGGTGTTGGACGACAAGGCCGCCGGCCCGCCAAGCGCCGCCGCCGGCGGTGACGATTTCGCCGACCGCCAGCTTGACCAGGGTCGGGATCTGCTCCGACCGCTCGAAATAGTGGTGCGCCGCCGTCTCCAGGCCCTGGCCCTCGAGCGCGACCACGCCCTGATAGCGGGTCATGTCGCCGCCCCGGTCGATGGTAAAGGCCATGTGGCCCTGGCCGATGAGGTCGTCGCCGGCGCGCGACGCGCGCTCGAGCCGTTCCCTATCGAACCGGGCGAGCGCCCGCAAATGCGAGGGCGCGTCGAAATCGACCAGCAGCATACTGACTGGCCCGTTGCTCGTTGTCTGCAACTGAAAGCGGCCGCTTCTCTTGAGCGTTGAACCAAGGAGCGCCGCGAGCGTCACCGCCTCCACCACGAGCTTGGACACCGCTTCCGGATAGTCGTGGCGCTTGAGCAATTGATCGATCGCCGGCCCGAGCCGCACCAGACAGCCGCGGACGCTTAGGGATTCAACGGAGAACGGCAGCACGATGTCGTCGACGACTTCGGCGGAGGCGGCGCGCTCGAGGACGGTCATGGCGCCGCTCCGAGACACCAGGCCAGCACGCCCTTCTGCGCGTGCAGGCGATTCTCCGCCTCGTCGATCACGACCGACTGGGGCCCGTCGATCACTTCGTCCGTCACCTCCTCACCGCGATGGGCAGGCAGGCAGTGCATGAAGACGGCGTCCGCCGCGGCGTGGCTCATGAGCTCGCGATTGACCTGGTAGGGTGCAAGCAGATTGTGGCGCCGGCCCTCGTCCTCATCCCCCATCGACACCCAGCAATCGGAGATGACCGCCGCCGCGCCTTTCGCCGCCTCGACCGGGTCGACGCCGATCGCGATATTCGCTCCCGCCTTGCGCGCCGCGTCGAGCCGCGGCTTGCCCGGTTGCAATTCCGGCGGACAGGCGATCTCGAGCCGGAAGTCGAACCGGGCGGCAGCGTCGATCCAGGATGACAGCACATTATTGTAGTCGCCGGACCAAGCGATCTTGCGGCCGCGGATCGGCCCGCGCTTCTCCTCGAAGGTCATGAGATCGGCCAGCACCTGGCAGGGATGCGACTGCTTGGTCAAGCCGTTGATGACCGGCACCGTCGCGTTCGCCGCCATCTCCCGCATGTCGTCAGAGCTTAGGATGCGAATGACGATCGCGTCGACGTAGCGCGAGAGCACCCGCGCGGTGTCGGCGATGGTCTCGCCGCGGCCGAGCTGCATCTCGGCCCCGGTCAGCATGATCGACTCGCCGCCGAGCTCTCGCATGCCGACGTCGAACGAGACGCGGGTGCGGGTCGAAGGCCGATCGAAGATCATCGCCAGCGTCTTGCCGGCGAGCGGGCGCGACGCAGCTTTCGCGCCCTTCACTCGCGCCGCCTTCATCGCCGCGGCGGCGTCGAGGATGCCGCGAAGCTCGTCGGTCGAAAGCTCGAGCAGATCGAGGAAATGTCGGGGCTTGACATTAACGGGCGCGGTCATGGGGTCGCTTCACTTCACCGCCGCCGCCATGCGCTCATTGACCGCCTCGCACGCGGCGTCGAGCCGGCGCGCACCTTCGGCGATCTCCTCGCCGGTGACCACAAGCGGCGGCAGGACGCGCACCACGTTGTCGCCGGCGGGAATGAGGAGGAGCTTTCGCTCGAGCGCAGCGTCGGCGAAGGTCGCCGGGGGGACCTTCAGCTTGAGGCCAGCCATCAGCCCCTCACCGCGAACCTCTTCGATCACCGCGCCGTGGCGGTCCTTCAGCTCAGCCAGCCGCTGGCGCATGACGAGGCCGAGCCGCGCCACGCGCTCGAGAAAGCCGGGCGCCAGAATTACATCGAGGGTGGCGTTGCCGATCGCCATCGCCAGCGGATTGCCGCCGAACGTCGTGCCGTGCACGCCAGTCGTGAGCCCGCGCGCGGCGTCCGCGGTCGCGAGGCACGCCGACATGGGAAAACCCGCGCCGAGCCCCTTGGCGGTGGTGAGAATATCGGGATGGGCGCCGCAATGCTCATAGGCGTACAACCGGCCGGTGCGTCCGACGCCGGTCTGCACTTCGTCGAAGATTAAGACGAGGCCCCGGCGGTCGCAGATCTCCCGCAAGCCGCGCAGGAACGCCGGCGGAACGACCCGCACCCCGCCCTCGCCCTGGATCGGCTCGATCATGATCGAGCCGGTCTCGGGCCCGATCGCCGCCTCGACCACCTTGAGATCGGTCAACGGAATCTGGTCGAAGCCGTCGACCTTGGGGCCGAAGCCGTCGAGATACTTGGCTTGACCTCCGGCGGCGATCATCGCCAGCGTCCGACCGTGGAACGCGCCTTCGAAAGTGAGGGCGCGATAGCGCTCGGGATGACCGTCGATCGACTGACGCCGGCGCGCCATTTTGACCGCAGCCTCATTGGCCTCAGCGCCGGAATTGGCGAAGAAAACCAGGTCGGCGAAAGTCGCCTCGGTGAGGCGCCGCGCAAAGCGCTCGCCCTCCGGATTCTGATAGAGGTTCGAAACGTGCCACAGCTTCGAGCCTTGGTTGGTCAGCGCCTCGACGAGGTGGGGATGGGCGTGACCAACCGAGGTGACCGCGATGCCGGCACCGAAGTCGAGATAACGTTCCCCAGTGATCGAGGTGAGCCAGCAGCCCTCGCCGCGCTCGAAAGCGACATTGGCCCGGGCATACGTAGGGACCATGGCGGAAGTCGCGTTGGCGAGGGTCACCTCATCAACTCCTTGTGATAGCTCGAGAAATTGGCCTAACGAGATCGGCGAAATAAAAACGCCGCCCGGTGGGGCGGCGCGCCTGAGTGCGCGATTGACTATAACGGAAGGCGCTCGATCTGGTCAAATGCGCCTCCCGGCTATTAATCTTACTGAGTCAATAAAGCATTAACCATGATGGATTGGACTGTTGGCGCTGGTGGTTGCGCGACAGGAGGATGGTTGTGAGGTCACGAGAGGGGGCGGGAAGGGAAGCGCGGTTTTCGGGGTATGCCGAAAGGCTTTCGGCGGCGCTGGGAGATCGGGATCGGGAAGGGCCGTTTCGAGCCTATGGCGCGGATTGCTGGGGACGGAGGGGCGCAAGAGCGTGGAGCCGCTGGCGGGGGCGACAGCGCCGTCGCGGGTGTCGGGGCAGCACCAGTCGTTGCTTCATTTCGTAGGGCGGTCGGAGTGGTCGGACGCGGCGGCGCTGGCGCAGGTGGGCGCCTATGTCCTGCCGGCGATGGAGCGCCAGGGTCCGATCGAACGTGGATCCTCGACGGCTATCGGCTCTAGCTGTCCAAGGAATGGGCGGAGGACGAGCCGCGCCGGATGCAGGCGGGGGTTCCCGACGATGCCGCTTTCGCAACTAAGCCGGCGATCGCGCCCGGCCTGCTCGAGCAGGCGCTGGCGCAAGGCCTCCGGCGGGGCTTCGTGCTGGCGGACGCGGGCTACGGGTCCGATACGGCGTTTCGCGAAGCGGTGAGCGCGCTCGGCCTGCCTTACGCCATGGGGGTGGGACCGGCCGCCAGCGTCTGGGCGCCGGGCGTGCGGCCTTTGGCCCAAACCAAGCCCTGGAGCGGCAAAGGCCAGCGTCCGTTGCTGCGCCTGCGGCGCGACGGCGAGCGCAAGCCCGTATCGGTCAAGGAACTGGGCTCAACCTGCCCGGGCAAGCTTGGCGGATCGTCGAATGGCGGGAAGGCTCGAACGAGGGTCTCAACGGGCGTTTCGCGCGCGTGGGCGTCATGCGGCTCATCGCGACAATCTGCGCTCCGAACTGCGCCCCGAGGAGTGGCTAGCTGTGGAGCCTCAAGAGGTTGTCCTGGGTAAGGGTGAGTCTGCTGATTGGCGGGTTTGATTTAAGGCTGCCATGAGGTCGATGCCAATTGTATTGGTGGAGCCAGACGGGCAGCTCAGCGGCGCGCTCGTCGGAGGTGTTGTAAGCGCGGGCATAGGCCCATTCGCGCAAGCTTGTCTGGACGAAGCGCTCAGCTTTGCCATTGGTTCTCGGGGTATAGGGCCTGGTGCGCAGATGCTTGATCCTGAGCAGACGCAGCGCTTTGCCGTAGCGGCGGGAGCGGAAGCTTGAACCGTTGTCGGTCATGACGCGGTGAACCCTGACGCCGAGGTGGCGAAAGAATCGCAGGGCGTTGAAGAGAAAGCGCAGGCAGGACGCGCGTTTCTCGTCGGGCAGGATTTCCGAGTAGGCGAGGCGCGAATGGTCGTCGATCGCCAGATGCAGAGACTCCCAGCCCACCCCCCGAGTGTTGCTCTGACCGGTGCGGTCGCCGGTGATCCGGTGGCCGATGCGATTGAACTTGCCGAGCTTCTTGATGTCGATGTGGATGATCTCGCCTGGGGTGTCGCGCTCATAACGGCGAACCGGCTCGGCCGGCTCGAGCGCGGCCAGGCGGTTGAGGCCGAGGCGCTTGAGGATACGGCTGACGGTGGCGGGAGACACGCCGACTTCGGCGGCGATCTGCTTGCCGGTGTGGCGGCGCCGGCGCAAAGCCTCGACCGCCGCGGCTGTGGCAGGCGCCGCTTGGTTCGGCGATGAAAGAGGTCTTGAGGAGCGGTCGCGCAAGCCTTCGACGCCCTCGGCCTCGAACCGCTTACTCCATTTGGCGACCGTCTTGGGCGTGGTGTTGAACCGCCGCGCCGCCCCCGCCTTGGACAGTCCAAGCTCAACCACCGTGCGGACCATCATCTCTCGACCTTTGGGCGTCAAAGGGGCATTCTTGTGCGTGTCCATTCGGTCCTCCGCGAATCGCTGACGTTGCCGACATCAGCCTTCCCGGTCCAAACCGAATGGACAACCTCCTGAAAGATCACA